>JBIJCP010000023.1:0-11561 GCA_044344635.1 Candidatus Planktophila sp.
CATTGCAGGCTTACTTCCGCATCAATACTGAGAATATGGGTCAATTTGAACGCACCCTAATCATCGCTGATGAAGATTCATACATCCATTATGTAGAAGGTTGTACAGCGCCAATTTACAAATCGGATTCGCTTCACTCGGCAGTTGTCGAGATTATTGTTAAAAAGGGTGCGCGCGTTCGTTACACCACAATTCAAAACTGGTCTAACAACGTTTACAACTTGGTCACCAAGCGCGCTACCTGCGCAGAGGGCGCAACCATGGAATGGGTTGATGGAAATATCGGTTCCAAGGTAACTATGAAATACCCAGCAGTTATGTTGATGGGTCCACACGCAAAGGGCGAGACTCTATCTCTGGCCTTTGCTGGTCCAGGACAACACCAAGACTCTGGCGCGAAGATGGTTCACGCTGCTCCTTACACATCATCATCTGTAATCTCAAAGTCAGTTGCACGTGGTGGAGGTCGCACTTCTTACCGTGGCCTAGTTCAAGTTCAAGAAGGTGCACATCACTCAAAGAGCACAGTTAAATGTGATGCGCTCTTGGTTGACACTATCTCTCGCTCTGATACCTATCCCTATGTAGATATCCGTGAAGATGATGTTTCTATGGGCCATGAAGCAACGGTCTCGAAGATCAGTGATGATCAACTCTTCTACCTAATGTCACGCGGCTTAACTGAGGATGAAGCTATGGCGATGATCGTTCGCGGCTTTATCGAACCAATTGCCCGCGAACTTCCAATGGAATATGCCCTTGAGTTAAATCGCTTAATCGAACTGCAAATGGAAGGCGCTGTTGGTTAATGACGACCCTTGCCACCAACTATTTAACTCCAACTGGCCGGGAGGAAGCTTGGCGCTTCACACCACTTAAAAGGTTAGGCGGGCTTCACGATGGAAGTGCGATCGTTTCAGATCGCCATTCCCTTACTCTCAATTCGAATCCAGTAAATGGTGTCTCGTTTGCGCTACTTACGGCAGCAGAAGTAAATCCCATCTCTGAGAGCGATGATGTGATTGTCGCCCGAATACGCGATCTCGCTAAAGAAGTCTCGGTTTTGACAATTTCGGCTAATACCGAAGTCGCGGAACCGATTTTGTTGAAGCGCGTTCCCGGTTCGCTCGACAGCGCAGAGTTCTCACGGGTATTGATTCGCGTAGAAAATCATGCGCGCGCGACTGTGATTATCGAGAACACAGGCGATACTCATCTAGCCGAAGATCTAGAGATTTCTCTCGCTCCAGGAGCCAATTTAACCTTGGTCTCTCTTCAGGAGTGGGAGAGTAAATCTATTCACGCCGGTCGCCAACACGCCGTCATAGATCGCGATGCAACCTTCAAATCTATTGTTGTAACAATCGGTGGTTCATTGGTTAGATTATTGCCAACTGTTGAATTCGCCGCCCCGGGCGCATCTTGCGAGTTGCTAGGCGTTTATTTCGCAACATCAGGACAATTCTTTGAGCATCGAATGTTCGTTGACCACAAAGTTCCAAACGCCAAATCGCGCGTCAATTACAAGGGTGCGTTAGCTGGCGATCAGGCGCATACTGTTTGGATTGGAGATGTCTTCATCCGCGCCGCCGCAGAAGGAACCGATACCTATGAACTCAATCGAAATCTCCTCCTTTCAGATGGAGCGCGAGCTGATTCAGTACCCAACCTGGAAATCGAAACCGGAGAAATCGTAGGCGCAGGCCATGCGAGCACAACTGGAAGATTTGATGATGAGCAACTCTTCTACTTAATGTCACGTGGAATTACCTTGGCTGATGCCAGACGTTTAGTAGTACGTGGTTTCTTCAACGAGATAGTTTCAGAGATTGGCGTTGATGAGATTCAAAACCGTTTAATGGATCGTATCGATGCCGAACTTGCTAAGGCGGGTGCTTAATGAGCGATCTAACTCTCTCCTCTCTTTCGGAGGGCCAGCCGGTTAAAGTCGAGAAAAATGGACGAACTATCTGTGTGACACGCATCGGTAACGAGGTGTTTGCGGTAGACGATACTTGCTCCCACTCTGATGCCTCGCTCTCAGAAGGTGAAGTCCTTGATTTCAAAATTGAATGTTGGTTACACGGTGCCGAATTTGATCTACGTACAGGCGAGGCGGTTACCCCGCCTGCGGTAGCACCGATAAAAGTTTATCCAGTAAGCGTTGACGGAGACTCCGTCACGATAGAAGCGTAGTGAGGTAATTTGATGAGTACATTAGAAATTCGTGGCCTGAAAGTTTCTGTTGACACCGAAAACGGTGCAGTAGAAATTCTTAAAGGCGTCGATCTCACTATCAAATCTGGCGAGACCCACGCAATCATGGGTCCAAATGGTTCAGGTAAATCCACTCTCGCGTACTCGATTGCCGGACACCCGAAGTACAACATCACTGGTGGAACAGTTACTTTAGATGGTGTCGATGTTCTTGAGATGACCGTTGACGAGCGAGCCAAAGCTGGACTCTTCTTGGCGATGCAATATCCGGTAGAAGTACCTGGTGTATCTGTTTCGAACTTCCTTCGCACCGCCGCAACAGCTCTTCGCGGTGAAGCGCCGAAGTTAAGAACCTGGGTGGGCGAAGTAAAGGCTGCAATGGAAGCGCTCAGCATGGATCCCTCATTTGCACAAAGAAATGTCAACGAAGGCTTCTCTGGCGGCGAAAAGAAGCGCCACGAAATTATGCAGTTAGAACTTCTCAAGCCGAAGATCGCGATTCTCGATGAAACCGACTCTGGCCTCGATGTTGATGCGCTCCGTATCGTCTCTGAAGGCGTTAACCGCGCGAAGGAAGGAAACAATATTGGCGTTGTCTTGATTACCCACTACACCCGGATCCTTCGTTACATTAAGCCAGATTTTGTACACGTATTCGCGAATGGCAAGATCGTTGAAGAAGGTGGACCAGAACTAGCCGATAAATTAGAAGCCAACGGTTATGCGGAGTACGTAACCGCGTAATTTGATATGACCTTTGACCCACTCGTTATTCGGAAGGATTTTCCGATCTTTGATCGGAAAATTCGCGACGGAAAACGCTTGGTCTATTTAGACAGTGGGGCGACTAGTCAAAAACCGCAGGTTGTGATTGAAGCCGAGTCGGATTTCTACAGAAATCACAACGCTGCAGCACACCGTGGCGCCCACCAGATGGCCGAGGAAGCAACGGAGGCGATTGAATCGGCGCGCTCAAAGGTAGCTACTTTTCTGGGTGGGGCGGTCGATGAAATTGTATTTACCAAGCATTCCACCGAAGCGTTAAATCTTCTCGCTTACTCAATTGGCAATTCACCGGTTGGTAATCGGTTCCATCTCAAATCAGGCGATGAGATCGTCATCTCTGAGATGGAACACCACGCTAATTTGATTCCTTGGCAGCAGCTCGCGAAGCGAACTGGCGCGGTGCTTAAATGGTTTGAAGTTAATAAAGATGGTCGTTTAGACCTCTCAAATATTGAAGGTGTGATTACTGCGCGCACGAAGATCGTTGCACTCACTCATCAATCCAATGTTCTTGGCACGATAATTCCGCTCTCCGGGTTAGTTAAGCGCGCACACGATGTCGGCGCAGTATTTATATTGGATGCTTGCCAGTCAGTTCCACATATGCCGGTAAACGTTGCAGATCTAGATATTGATTTTCTAGTTTTCTCTGGCCATAAAGCCGTCGGTCCAACCGGTGTTGGAGTTCTGTGGGGTCGCGCAAATCTTCTAGCGGAGCTACCACCCTACCTCTTTGGCGGATCGATGATTGAAAGCGTGACAATGACTGAGGCGACTTGGGCGCCCGCACCACGTAAGTTTGAACCAGGAGTGCCTAATATGGCGCAGATTGTTGGGTTAGGCGTTGCGCTAGATTATTTAACTAATATTGGGATGGAGAAGATTCACGACCACGAGATTGCACTTACTGAGTATGCAATAAGTAAACTGCTAGAAGTTGAAGAGCTGCGAATAGTCGGTCCAACTGATATGAAGTTACGCGGGGGAGCGGTCTCATTTACTTTGGGAGCAATACATCCGCACGACTTGGGTCAGTTCTTAGATAACTCAGGGATTGCAGTGCGTACAGGCCATCATTGCGCTTGGCCGCTGACACGAAAGATGGGTGTAGCGGCTACAACCCGCGCCTCGTTCTACCTTTATAACGCTCTCGAAGATATTGATTCTCTGGTTGAGGGTGTACGTGATGCCCAGAAATACTTTGCCTAATGCAGCTAGATAATCTCTATCAAGAAGTGATCTTAGATCACTACAAACATCCGCAGAATAAGAAGTTATCTGCGACCTTCGATGCACAGGTTCACCATGTCAATCCTTCGTGTGGTGATGAGATCGATTTAAACCTAACGATTGTTGATGGTGTAGTTACTAATATTTCTTGGGATGGCGTTGGATGTTCGATTTCGCAAGCCAGCGTTTCAATTCTCACCGAGCTGTTGGTCGGTAAGACGGTGACCGAGGCTTATTCCATCTTCGATCATTTTGTTGCTCTGATGCAGAGCAAGGGTACGGTGGCTGGTGATGAGAATGTGCTGGAAGATGCCATAGCCCTAGCAGGCGTATCTAAATACCCGGCTCGCATAAAGTGTGCGCTGCTGGGCTGGATGGCTTTCAAAGATGCAAGTGTGCAAGCGCAAGCTAAATCTAAACTAGAATAACGAATCGAAAGAGAGGTCAATGATGGTTGCTGCAGTGGATGATGTAACAGAGGCGATGAAGGACGTTGTTGACCCTGAACTCGGTATTAATGTTGTCGATCTCGGTTTAATTTACGATGTAATGGTTGATGAGAACAACATTGCAGTATTGAATATGACTTTAACATCGGCGGCCTGTCCCTTGCAGGATGTGATTGAAGATCAGACTCGTCAAGCGCTGGCTCCTTTGACTTCAGATGTAAAGATCAATTGGGTATGGATGCCACCTTGGGGCCCAGATAAGATCACCGATGATGGGCGTGAACAGTTACGCGCTCTCGGATTTACAGTTTAAGGTCTCTCACTTTACGAATCGGGGTTGCAAGTGTCCATGCACGCTGGCTGGATGGCGCTTAGAACCTTAAGTTCAGATCAATCTGTAAAGAATGTAAAGCTGCGCCCCGGAACCTTAAAGCGAATCTTTTCTTACGCCATCCCTTACAAATCAACTTTTCTGCTCTTTCTTTTCTGTCTCATTGCTGATGCTCTCTTAACAATTGCGACTCCGCTCTTGCTGCGCGAGTTAATCGATCAAGGAGTTATTCCAAAGGATCGTTCGGTGGTCACCACGATGGCGATCGCTGTCGCAGTCCTGGCGATATTTTCTGCCGTTATAAACATTGTGATTCGCTGGATCTCTGCGAAAATCGGTGAAGGTTTGATTTATGATCTCAGATCACAAGTCTTCCGCCACGTGCAGGAGCAATCGATCGCTTTCTTCACTCGCACCCAAACCGGCGCCCTAATAACGCGTATTAATTCTGATGTAATTGGGGCGCAACGAGCATTTACTTCAACATTCTCGGGGATCATCAGCAATGTTCTTACTTTGATCTTGGTTGTCGGCACCATGTTGGCGCTTAGCTGGCAGATTACAGTCGCCTCACTTCTATTGTTGCCAGTATTTCTTGCGCCGACTAAGTGGATTGGTGCGCGACTACAGGGGTATACCCGCGACTCCTTTGAGATTAACGCTGAGATGTCATCGACGATGACCGAACGCTTTAATGTCTCTGGGGCGCTTCTAGTCAAGTTATACGGTGATTTAAATCAGGAATCTCAGGTCTTTAAAAAGAAGGCGCGCCGCGTAGCCGATATCGGCATCTCAATGGCGATGCTTAACACCTTCTTCTTCATCGCGCTTATTAGTATCGCGGCCCTTGCAACTGCTATCGCTTACGGAATTGGTGGACATCTCGCCATCGATGGAGCAATAACTGTCGGAAGTCTCATCGCTATCACAACGCTCTTGGCGCGCTTATACGGTCCACTTGTTGCGCTGGCAACGGTACGGGTTGATGTTATGGGCGCACTAGTTTCTTTCGAACGAGTCTTTGAAGTGTTAGATCTTGAGCCAATGGTCACAGAGAAGGCTAATCCGGTTACGTTAAAGAGTAGGACTCCGGCGATTGAATTTAAGGGCGTTCATTTCACATATCCGAACGCCCAACAGATCTCACTGGCCTCACTCGAATCAACATCGATTATCGAGAGTCGTGAGAGTGATGAGATTCTCAAAGGAATCACCTTCACTGCAGTGCCTGGAACTGTAACCGCGCTAGTAGGTCCATCGGGCGCAGGCAAGACAACTATCAGCGCGCTCTTGCCGCGTCTTTACGATGTAACGGAAGGCGCAATCACGATAGATGGTGACGATCTGCGCGACCTTTCGCTCTCATCACTTCGCGATTCCATTGGTGTAGTAATGCAGGATTCGCACTTATTCCACGACACAGTTACTGCAAACCTTAAGTATGCAAAGGCAGATGCGACCTTTGAAGAGATGAAGTCTGCTTGCGAAATGGCACAAATCTGGGAGCTAATTTCTTCGCTACCGAATGGACTCGAAACCATGGTCGGAGAGCGCGGACATCGTCTTTCGGGGGGCGAGAAACAGAGGCTGGCTATTGCGAGATTGCTATTGAAGTCACCGAGTATCGTAATTCTAGATGAAGCAACCGCGCACTTAGATTCTGAAAACGAGGATTTAGTCCAACGCGCCTTAGGAAATGCTTTGCAAGGCAGGACCAGCATCGTGATTGCGCACCGCTTAAGTACGGTGATGAACGCAGATCAAATCATCGTATTAGATGGCGGAGTTATTCGTGAACGTGGCAAGCACGAAGATTTAGTGCGTTCGGGCGGGCTTTATTCAGAGCTCTTTGCGCGTCAGGATTTGACCGCGCCTAATCAGGATTCGCCCGTAAATAACTAGTCCTGCGAAGAAGACCCACTGCAGTGAATAGGCCAAGTGAGGGCCATCGCTTAGTTGCGGAAGCGGTACCGGCGCGCTCGGGGTTAAGGAGGCGTCTGAACCACTGATTAAATCTAGATAGAAGCCTTCGCTCTCAAATCCGGTTTGGGCATTTAACTTTGAAATCAGCCCGGACCCGGAACTGGGCAGTGCGAAGAATGCTCCCACTGGTAAAGATCTATCGAGTCGCACTCTTCCGATTACTGAAACTTCACTAGATGGAACAGGGGCAACTGTTGGAGCGGTCCGCGCATCTTTGCCGGCTTTCACCCAGCCACGATTAACCCAAATGTAGCGGCCATCTTTCAACGCAAATCTGGTCAAGACTTCGAAGCCATATACGCCTTCGAAGTAGCGATTCTTCAAAAGTATCTGTTCATCAGATTGGAAATTTCCGGTTGCCTCTACAGTCCGCCATTCGAGACGTTCCAGGTCAGCGGAACTTTTTGAAAGTACTTCTTCGGCAGCTAAAGTTGGAAGAGTTATTTGAGATTCAATCATTGCGTTACGGTCTTGACGATCGATTCCTCGTTGGAACTGCCATTGCGCCGCCCAAATGCAGAGGGCAATCAAGAGAAGAGCGATCAGCGATCTCAGCAATGGCTTTGACTCGCGCTCTTTAGCCTGCGGGGTGGACATAATGAGAGTCTAGCGAACCGCAATTACTCTAAAGACTTCGCCTTATCGCTTACTAGTGAATCACCTGGAGCAAAACTTTCACGCCCAGCGTTGGCGATTACCACTGCAACGTAAGGCAACGTGACCGCTCCAAATAGTGCAAACCAACGATATGGGCTAGGGAGTACAACTGTAAGAATGAAGCAAGCGGTGCGGATCATCATTGAGATGAAGTAACGACGCTGGCGACCGGCCTGGTCTCGGGTTAGTGAGGCCGGAGCTGCGGTGATATCGAAGACAGTGATAGCGCTACTTTTACTCTGCTTCTTACCAAAGATCTGCGCCATGCGATAAGACTATGGCGCATTAAGGCCAGACGCGAGGCGAAAATGCTGGTTACGCATAAGTAGCAGGGTAGGTTTTGAGGTATGTCAGACCAGAACTCATCACTCGCCCTCGTTACTGGAGGAAATCGTGGGATTGGTTTAGCCGTCGCAGAAGCACTCGCTGCCTCGGGCCACCAAGTAGTTGTGACCTATCGATCAGGTACTGCTCCTCAGAACTTTCTCGCAGTCAAGATGGATGTAACTTCATCTGAAAGTGTCGAAGCTGCCTTTGCGGAGATTGAAGAGCGTTGGGGTACGCCAGAGATTATTGTGGCGAACGCAGGTATAACTAAAGATGGTTTGGTCTTACGTATGAGCGATGCAGATTTCGAGGAAGTAATCAATGCGAATCTGACAGGCGCTTTTCGCGTAGCCCGTCGGGCAACCAAGGGTTTACTAAAGTTAAAGCGAGGAAGGCTAATCTTTATCGGCTCAGTGGTTGGGGGAGTTGGCGCTGCTGGACAGGTTAATTACGCAGCAAGTAAGTCAGGTTTACTTGGAATGGCTCGCTCTTTTGCGCGCGAACTTGGCTCACGAGGAATAACTGCAAATGTTATTGCTCCCGGATTCGTTGAGACAGATATGACTTCTGAGTTGGATGAGAAAAGGCGTGAAGAGATTGTGAAATCAGTGCCGCTTGGAAGATTCTGTACACCGGATGAAATCGCCAGCGTAGTTAATTTCGTTGCCTCAAAGGATGGTGGCTACATTACTGGAGCGCTTATTCCAGTCGATGGCGGATTAGGAATGGGACATTAACATGGGAATTTTACAAGGCAAAAATATTCTCGTCACCGGGGTTCTCACCGATAGTTCAATTGCATTTCATATCGCAAAGTTGGCGCAAGAAGAAGGCGCCACTGTACTTCTTTCTTCCTATGGAAGAGTCATGAGTTTAACCACGCGTATTTCAGGACGCCTGCCGCAGCCATCTCCGGTAATCGAATTAGATGTAACCAACCAAGAACATTTAGACGCACTCGCTGCTCGAGTTAAAGAGCATGTTCCGCATTTGGATGGAGTTGTTCATTCCATTGGATTTGCACCAGAAGCGGCTCTTGGTGGCAATTTTCTAAATACCGCTTGGGAAGATGTTGCCACCGCCGTGCACGTTTCGGCTTACTCACTAAAGTCGCTAACTATGGCTACTCGTCCACTCTTTAAAGATGGTGGATCAGTTGTTGGTTTGGACTTTGACGCAACTGTGGCTTGGCCAAAGTATGACTGGATGGGCGTTGCCAAAGCGGCGCTTGAATCAACCTCACGTTATCTGGCGCGAGATCTGGGATCTGAAAATATTCGAGTAAATCTGGTAGCGGCGGGGCCAATTCGGACTATGGCCGCAAAGTCGATTCCGGGATTTGATCAATTTGAAAAGGTTTGGAATGAACGCTCACCGCTGGAGTGGGATGTCACTGACCCAGTACCCGCGGCGAAGGCGGCGGTAGCGCTTCTATCTGATTGGTTCCCGAAGACAACCGCGGAGATCATCCACGTAGACGGCGGTTTGCACGCCATGGGCGCCTGAAGGTAAAGTAACCCTCAGACCAGTGGCCTCGGCTACTGCAAGAGGAGCTCACCGCTCCCACCTACCCGGCCCATTAATTTGGAGCTAGATGGTTGCGTCGAAAGTAAATCGCCTGCGGGCGTAATTAACTTTCCTTAGCGGTGCGCGATTTCTGCGGTAAGCCTGGCTAACTAAGTCATAAGACAAGTAGCAGACCAACTAAGGAGCACAAATCACAACTGAACCGCGCATCAATGACCGTATCCGCACACCCCAAATTCGTCTCATCGGTTACACCGGAGATCAAGTTGGAGTTGTAGATATCGATACAGCTTTGCAGATGGCAGATGAAGTCGGGTTAGATCTCGTTGAGATTGCACCAGATGCCAATCCACCGGTTTGCAAGATCATGGACTTCGGAAAATACAAGTACGAAGTAGCCCAAAAGGCCCGTGAAGCTCGTCAGAACCAGACCCACATTGTGGTTAAGGAAGTGCGTTTGACCCCCAAGATTGAAAACCACGATTACGAAACTAAACGTAACGCGATCGTGAAATTCCTCAAAGGTGGTGACAAGGTGAAGATCACGATGAAGTTCCGCGGACGCGAGCAAACTCGCCCCGAACTTGGTTACAAACTCTTGCAACGTCTTGCAGAAGATGTAGCAGAAGTGGCCTTTGTTGAGTTCGCCCCAAAGCAAGAGGGACGAAATATGACGATGGTGCTCGGTCCAACGAAGAAGAAGACTGAGGCTGTAGCAGAACAGAAGGCGGCGCGAGCTGCTAAGGAGAAGGAAGCAGCGCGAGCTGCAACTGTTGAAGATAAATAGTTTTAATAACACGACGAAGTACAGGAGAAGATAGATGCCAAAGATGAAGACCCACAGTGGTGCGAAGAAGACTTTTCGCGTCACCGGATCAGGAAAGATCATGCACGAGCGTGCCGGCAAGCGCCACCTTTTGGAGCGTAAGTCATCTCGCGTAACTCGTCGTCTAAGTACTGAACAAGCAGCAAAGCCAACCGTAGCCATGACAGCCAAGCGCATGCTTGGTCTTAAGTAAGGAGTGTGAATTAAATGAGAGTAAAACGTGGAGTTCACGCTGCTAAGAAGCGTCGCACAACCCTTGAACGCGCCAGCGGATATCGCGGTCAGCGTTCACGTCTTTTCACAAAGGCGAAGGAGCAAGTCACTCACTCAATGGTCTACGCCTTCAATGACCGTAAGGATAAGAAAGGCGATTTCCGTCAACTCTGGATTCAGCGCATCAACGCTGCAGCCCGCGAAAATGGGATGACATACAACCGCTTTATCCAGGGTTTAAAGGCCGCTGGTGTTGAAGTAGATCGTCGCGTTCTCTCTGATATCGCAACGAATGATCCTGCAACGTTTAAGACGCTAGTAGAGCTAGCTCGCAAAAACGTAGTCACTGCTTAATTACTTAAGCCGACAAATTAGATGATCGAGAGCCTTCACTCGCCGCATATCGCGCGGGTGAAGGCTCTTATCTCATCTCGTGGCAATAAAGAGCGGGCAGCGCACGGAGAATTTATCGCCGAAGGCCTGCAATGCGCTCGAGAAGCCTTCACGGCAACAAGTGGTCCAACTGTAAAAACAATTTACGTGACCGAAAGTGGCAAGTCGCGGGTTGATCAAGCAGGTTTGAATATTTCAAGCACAGAAGTTGTAATGGTGAGTGAGCCAGTTATGGCAGCTATGTCCTCAACTATCACTCCACAAGGAATAATTTCGATTTGCGCGGTGGCGGATAATGACTTTTCTAAGTTAAAAACCACAGGTAAATCGCGCTTTATCTATCTTCACGAAATCCAAGATCCCGGAAATGCCGGAACGATACTTCGCACAGCGGATGCAATGGGCGTTGATGCAGTAATCGTTTCGCCCGGAAGCGTAGACATGTACTCACCAAAGGTAGTTCGCGCTACCGCTGGCTCTCTCTGGCATGTTCCTTTATTTACTGGAATCACTCTTGCACAATTAACTGATCAACTTCCATCAGTGAAGAAAATTGCTCTAAGCGCCCAAGGGGAGAGTTCTCTTCTAGATTTAAACGCTCTGCCAGATGTTGTAGCGATAT
>JBIJCP010000131.1:0-3217 GCA_044344635.1 Candidatus Planktophila sp.
GGGCAGGCAAGTTATTGCCCGTGTTCTTCTCTTCCCAAGTGGTCGTCGGTGCCATCTGCGAATACCGCAGGTTTAAACCAGTGTAGGCGTTGTAAATACCTTGCGAGATGGCAACTTCATCCTTGGATGTCGTCAGAACATATTGTCCACGCTTACCCATTACAAGTGCGGTGCCGGTGTCTTGGCACATCGGCAGAATTCCACCAGCTGCGATATTGGCGTTCTTTAACAGGTCAAGTGCGACGAAGCGATCATTAGGTGAGCTTTCCGGGTCCGTCAAAATATTGGCTAACTGCTGCAAATGTTCAGCGCGCAAGTAATGCGAGATATCGTGAATCGCTGTTTCAGAAAGTAGCGTCAACGCTTCAGGTGCTACCTGCAAAAATTCGCGATCGCCGAGTTTGATCACACTTACTCCGGCCTTGCCGATTTTGCGGTACTTGGTTTTATCCTCACCGATTGGAAGTAGATCAGAGTATGAAAATTGTGGTGACATTATTGCCCCGGCTTCTTTGCAGCATCTAGCTTCTTCTTAGCCCCGTCCAACCATTCTTGGCAGATCTTGGCTAACTCTTCACCGCGCTCCCAGAGCTTTAACGACTCTTCTAAAGTTGCGCTGCCATCTTCGAGTGATTCAACAATCTCGGCGAGTTCATCACGCGCTTCTTCATACGAAGGCTTTTCTGATTTAGCGGCCATGGGTTAAATCTACTCGCTCTCCAGCACGCTGGCTTTAGCTTCGCCCTTGGCAGCGCGAATTCGCAGCACAGATCCAGCCTTCAACTTTGTGGCATCGCGCACAATTTTTCCATCATCGCTTTGGACCACCGAATAGCCACGATCCATAGTCGATTGTGGAGAGAGTGAGCGCAGGTGAGCGATAACGCCCTTGATCTCTTTCTTCTCAATATCTAATAAAGCTTTAAATCCGCGGTGTGAACGATCGCGCAAGGCTGATAAATCATCTTTGCGTACTTTAATCATTACGCCAGGATCTTTCATAACTGGGCGATTACGTAATTGTGCGATCTGGTTTAACTCAAAATCGACGCTAGCAACCAGTCGGCGAAACATGCGATCACGCAATTTATTTATATCTGATATCTCTTCTTCAATATCGGGCACGACCCGCTTAGCGGCATCGGTTGGCGTAGATGCCCGATAGTCGGCAACCAGGTCAAGTAAGGGGGAATCTTTCTCGTGGCCAATCGCGCTAACGATTGGGGTTTCACAACTCGCCGCCAAGCGCACAAGTGATTCATCGCTGAAGGGCAGCAGATCTTCAAATGATCCGCCACCACGGGTAATAATGATTACATCAACGTCCTCGATATTTTCTAATTCGCGAAGTGCTGCTGAGACCTCAACCACCGCTGCCGCCCCTTGCACAGCAACTTCGCGGATTTCAAATTCGACGGCCGGCCAACGACGGCGCGCATTTTCTACAACATCTTTCTCGGCATCGGTATTGCGGCCACAGATGAGACCAACTTTGCGGGGCAACTTTGGCAGAGCGACTTTACGATCTGCGCTAAATAAACCTTCTGCCGCTAATACGCCTTTTAACGCTTCCAGCCTTGCCAATAATTCGCCAACGCCAACTTGGCGAATTTCTTTGGCAGACATAGTAAGAGAACCATTTTTGGTAAACCAAGATGCTTTGGCATGAATTACTACGCGCGCATTTGCAGGAAGTGGTTGCACGGCAGCTAAAACGTTTTTGTAACACATCACGGAAAGACTCATATCCACGGAAGTATCGCGCAGGCGCATAAATGCCATTCCGCCGCTGCGTTCATTTAACTCTGATATTTCGCCCTCAATCCAAATTGGGCCTAAGCGTTCTACATATTCTTTAATCGCCTCAGAGACCACCCGGACTGGTGCGGGGGATTCACTTGAAGTTTCGAACATGGGGCGAGCCTAATAGACTGACCCACGTGAGTAAGAGAGTTCTCCTGGCCGCCCCGCGCGGATATTGCGCCGGAGTCGACCGCGCCGTAATTACCGTCGAAAAGTCGCTCGAGCTCTATGGCGCTCCAATCTATGTCCGCAAGGAGATAGTCCACAACAAGCATGTGGTCTCAACCCTGGAAGCGCGCGGAGTTATCTTTGTAAATGAGACCGATGAAGTGCCCGAAGGTGCAACCGTTGTCTTTTCCGCACACGGAGTATCACCGGCAGTTCATGAACAAGCCGCTGCTCGCAATTTGAAAACGATTGATGCAACTTGTCCACTGGTTACCAAAGTGCACAATGAAGTAAAGAGATTTGCTGATGAAGAAACCGAAATTTTATTGATTGGCCACAATGGCCACGAAGAAGTTGAGGGCACTGCTGGTGAAGCGCCAGGAAAAGTACGAATTGTCGATGGCTTAGATGAAGCGCGCACAGTTGTGCCAACGCCCGGAAAAAAGCTGGTCTGGCTTACTCAAACCACCCTTAGCGTTGATGAGACTATGCAATCAGTTGCGATATTGAAAGATCGCTTCCCCGAGATTGCAAACCCACCATCTGATGATATTTGTTATGCCACCCAGAATCGCCAAGAAGCTATCAAACAAATTGCTCCTCAAGTTGAACTCGTTTTGGTAGTTGGATCTACAAATTCATCAAATTCAGTGCGCTTAGTTGAAGTTTCCAAGGAATACGGCGCCAAGAACGCTTACCTAATTGATTACGCTGAAGAAGCAGATGAGAACTGGCTAGATGGAGTCGAAACGGTGGGCGTTACAAGTGGCGCATCGGTTCCGGAGATTTTAGTTCGTGATTTGCTGGCATGGCTTGCCGAACGTGGCTATGGAGATGTCCAAGAAGTCACGGCTACAAAAGAGTCTCTGCTCTTCTCGCTGCCACCTGAACTACGTAAAGATCTAAAGGTTGCAGGAAAGTAGCTAACTGCGTGGCTTAGCTTTGCGCGCTTTAGCTTTCTCATTAAAGAAGATAAACCATCCATATAGCGCACTCACCAAAAGGTATGGAGCGATACTGGCTAAAGAAGCGATAAAGTCGAGGCCCAGACGTGATGGGTTTATTCCAACGGTAAAAATTAGATAGATAAGAACCGTTGCGGCAAATGCCAGCGGCGGCGTCACGACTGCGGCATAAGTAGTGCCTTTACGTCCAAAGCGGATTGCGCCATATGAGACAAGGCAGACTATAAAGCCGCTAACAATTCCAGCGCCGCTACGCAAGAGAAGTTCGATTCCGGAAAAGA
>JBIJCP010000132.1:0-3196 GCA_044344635.1 Candidatus Planktophila sp.
GATCCATTTGCTCCAGGTAAGCCATTAGCGCCTGCAGCGCCTGGATCGCCTTTTTCACCCTGTGCGCCTTTTTCACCCTGTGCGCCAGTGGGACCTGCAACATTTGATGCGTTAGTAGTTGTTTTACCTTCCGCACCATTCTTGCCATCTGCACCAGTAGCACCAACTGGTCCTTGCAAACTCTTTGGCGCTGGCCATTTATTACTATTCTTGGGACCGTAGATTAAGAGACTTCTTGTATCGATATAGAAGTCACCGTTAATTCCTAACTTGCTAAGTGGTGCACCTTTTCCATTTAAAATCGTATTTATCGCAGCGTTTGGAGTTCTGCCGGCAGATTTAGGTTTATTCACTGCCTGAGAATTTGGAATCAGTAACGCAGTAAATAATGTAAAAAGTAGGAGCGTTGCAATTACCTCTAAGTGCTTCCAGTTGCGTTTCATGGAACCTCCAGGTCCATTGGATAAAGGTCTTCGGATAAAAGTGTGAAGTGGGCATTGAGGTTGGCGAAGAGGGCTTTCCCTGAGATTTCTCTTTGAGCCTGTAGGAATACCCCCTTTCGCACGCAGGAGCTCTCAGAGAAAACTCGCAAGGGTCTCTCAGGAATTAGGAGTACTTTCTTAAGCATCAGGGAGTTATCTACGAATAGCCGAAATCTAGAGTTTCGGCAATGTGCTCCACGGGATGAAAGGACGACATGCAAATGTCATCAAAAAAGACAGTGATCGCAGTAGCGATTACAACTGTTGCGCTAACTATCGGATCAGTTGGAATCAGCCAAGCATCATCGAAAACAAAGGTTGTCACGACTAAGGCAACTCGAACCTCTTTAACTGGGATTACCAACCCAATGACGAATGTGAAGGCACCGGAAGCGGCAGTCGCTTCGGCACTAACAGCGCTCGTCGCTAAGGGCACAATTACACAAGCACAAGCAGATGCGATTAAGGCAGCCCTCATTGCGGCTGCACCACTTCGTGGCAACGGCGGACCTGGCAAGGGAATCGGTCCAATGAGTGAAGATCGCGCTGCTTTAGAAGCTTTGGTTTCTAAGACAATCGGCGTAGATAGCGAAACTGTTCGTACCCGTCTTGCAGCAG
Organism: Candidatus Planktophila sp.; assembly: GCA_044344635.1. Classification (GTDB taxonomy): domain Bacteria; phylum Actinomycetota; class Actinomycetes; order Nanopelagicales; family Nanopelagicaceae; genus Planktophila. The sequence goes on from JBIJCP010000132.1 coordinate 1,101, forward strand.
GTGAATCACTCGGTGCAATCGCAGGTGCGAAGAAGGCAGAACTAATTTCGGTATTAGTTGCTGAAGCAAGTAAGCGAATCGATGCTGCTGTAACCGCCGGAAAGTTGACTGCTGCACAAGCAACAACTCGTAAGGCCGACCTGACTGCTCACGTAACCGCTCAAGTAGATCGAGTTGGTGGTAAGAGTGGTCTAGGAGTAGGAAAACATAAAGGTGAAAAAGGTAAAGGTGACAAAGGCGGTCGCGCTCACGGTGGTCCAAGAATGGGCGACATGAGTCAGGCTCCAAAGGTTCCTGCACCTGCAGGTTCACCATCATAAGTAACTAGTGCCTAACGGCATGTTGTTCCTCCAAGGGTAGAAAAACCCGTCGCGCTTTCTCCTTCGCGGCGGGTTTTTCGTTGTTGCGGTCACAGGTGGTTAATTGCCTGCGTGAGAGACTTCAGACATGCGTTTACACATTGGTAGCGATCATGCTGGGCTCGAATTAAAAACTGAGTTAATTGAACACCTCGTAAATAGCGGGCACGATGTTACTGACCACGGACCTTACGAATACGACGCCTTAGATGACTATCCAGTCTTTTGCATACCTGCCGCAATCGCCACCGCTAAAGATCCTGCATCGCTCGGAATTGTTCTGGGCGGATCTGGAAACGGTGAACAAATGGCAGCGAATAAGGTCAAGGGTGTGCGCGCTGCTCTTGCCTGGAGTATTGAAACCGCAAAACTTGGGAAGGAACATAACAATGCAAATGTTGTGGCAATTGGCGGGCGCATGCACTCAATTGCAGAATGTAAATCAATTATCGATGCCTTTATTGCTACACCATTTAGTAATGACGAACGCCACATTCGAAGAATCAATCTGATCTCTAAATATGAAGAGACCGGAAATATCTAAATTAAGCTTTTAGGAATTTAAAGTCATTAACTGCGTGATCTTTAGAAATTCCTTGCCCTTCAAATCTGGTCAGTGGGCGTGAATCTGGGCGGGCTATGCCTCCCCCAACAAATAGATTGCTACGCGAGAACACTTCGGTAATCCATTCGGCGTACGGAACCCAATCGGTTGCGATATGAAGATATCCACCTGGCTTCAACTTTGCCGCAACTTCATTTAAAAAACGTTCTTGGATAATACGTCTCTTAAAGTGGCGCTTCTTTGGCCACGGATCAGGGAAGAATAAATGGACGCCATCAAGACTCGCATCCTTAACAATGTAATGAAAGACCTCAAAGACATCACGTTCGATCAATCTAACATTTGTAATCTCGTGTTCGGCTAAGTTAGCCATCAACTTTCCGGCACCTGGCATATGCACTTCAACGCCTAAGTAATTGATATCGGGGCTCGCTTTGGCGATCTGCCAAGTGGCCTCACCCATGCCATATCCAATTTCCATAATGATTGGTTGCTTCTTAAGAAAAAGAGAATCTAATTCGATTTGAGATTCTGCAGTAGCTACGCCATATATCGCCCACAAATTATCGCGGGCTGCTTGTTGTGATGGGGTGATCCGAACCCCTCGCAGGCGATAACTTCGATTGGTCATGGGTTCCACAGCACAACTCTTTCACGATTAGACTACGAGAAGCAAAAAACATCCGCCTCAAAGGAGCCGTCGTGCCAGGTACAAATATCACGCAAATCGAAGCCACCGAGCGTTCAGCGGTCATCAAAGTTGAAAGTTACAAAATAGATTTAGATGTGACTACTGGTGCCGAGACATTCTTGGTTAAAACGACCGTTAAATTCGCTGGGCTCAAGCCGGGTGCGACCACATTTATAGATTGTGTTGGTAAGCGCGTAATAAGCGCAAAGCTCAATGGCGCAGATTTTGATCCTAAATTTGATGGCGAAACAATCTTCTTGCCTGCGATTGCCGCGGATAACACTCTAGAAATCGAACATGAAGGTATTTACTCAAACTCTGGCGAAGGATTGCATCGCTTTGTCGATCCAGCCGATAACGAGGTTTATCTGTATACCCAGTTTGAAACCGGTGATGCGCGCCGTATGTATGCCTGCTTTGACCAGCCAGATCAGAAAGCGACTTTCACAATCAGTACGATTACCCCAAGCCACTGGGCGGT
>JBIJCP010000133.1:0-3182 GCA_044344635.1 Candidatus Planktophila sp.
CGAACGCACAGCGGTAGAACTCGGAATCTCCGTCTCAATGATCGGGTCCGTGGTTTTTTCCCTCTTGGCCATTCGCCTATTCTTCAGAGAAATTGCAGGTAACGCGAATTGAAAATCTAGCGCCAGCCGCACCCGCACATTGGATGGGGAGCCAAGGCGATGTGTTTTGTGTTACAAAGATCTAATAAATCAATGGAAATCGCCTCTTTGGAAAGGGTGGAAGTGCCGGTATCTATTAATTTAATAACTTCTGCAGCGATCAACCCTGCTAAGTAATTTGCACCGGCAATTGGCATTTCATCTCTGCCTGTTGGGCCTTCTAACAAAGTAGTACCGCTCTGATCGGCAATTGTGAGCTCACAACAGCGGCTGCAAGGAGTTTGCCCAGGTTTTACAATCGGCGAAACGTTCAGGTAACCACCGCTAATCTCACTAATAATTATATGTTCTTGGCCAGATGCCATCCAAAGTCCCAGAAGTGCTGAATCTATTGCACCGAAGTGAATCTTAATTATCTTCTCACTAAAACCTCCTGGCAACTCTTCAGCCGATTCCACATTTGTCGATGGAAATAGCGCTAAAGATTTGGCTTTATTGGCACTTAGCGTCGTAAAGACCTGTCCGATATCTGTGGCAGAGATGTATCCGCCGATTACATCTAACTCTGTAACTAATTCATTACCGCGGCGAAGAGATGGAGCAAATTGGGTGTGAATGACTCCGCTGGCAATCAGCGCCGCATATAAAAGCTGCACAGCGCGCGAATTTCCAGAAATTTCTATATGTGCACTTTGGCGAGCGCTCACCTTAGAAATTCCCGAATCGAAAACGCTTGGCAACCAGCGAGTCACCGCAAGTTCTGGTGTAATCCGTTCTCTAATTCTGGCAAAGGATGCATCCTTACTGTGATCACCACCTTTAGCGGCGCGTTCTGCGATATTTGAAATAAACCGCTCAGAAATTTGGATTGCGCTGGATTGAGTCTGAAAGAAATTACACAGATGGAGCTGTTCTAACATTTGCGATAACTCGAGGTCGGTGAGCGAGAAGGATGAAGTGATTTCTGCGCTACTTGTACCTCGCTGGAAGGCGTTGAATATGGCGGGCGCGCTTGCGCTCTGGATCGCAACTCGATTACGTAAGGTCCCGATCCAGTACTGATTCGGACGTGGACCTGTATAGAGGCTGACTCCGGATTTAAAGGTGAGCTTTTCTGTCGTAGAGATCATCTGCGAAGGATTGGCCAGTGGCGTGGCCGCTGTACTGGAGTCTGTGAATTATTTGGGGAGACCTTAGCCAACTTCGACTAAGGGTAGGAAAATAAATTCACCCCGTGCCCCTCAACGAGCGAGGTACGCGGGGTGAATCAATAAGAGTTAACCTTTAAGAGTTAATGAGTGAAGTTACTGGGCCTTGCCAAGAATTCTATTGACCTTGGTGCCACAGACTGGGCAGATGCCCTGTGCCATGCGACGACCAGAGTCTGAGATCTTCACAGTGCCTTCGAAGTCACGCTTCTCTTTGCACTTAACGCAGTAAGCGTCACCCTTGTATGTCTCTGCTGTCATAATTGCCTCCAATCGCCGAATGGGCTCTGAGCGCCCACGCGTGCAAGCCTGACGATACCCCTGACTACGCTCAATTGCGCCTATCTAACCCCTGTTTGTGCGTAGTTTTTTTAACTCAACAGGCTCAGCTAAGGCTCGTTCGGCCGCTTCATAGCCATCTAGGTAGGCGCTAGCCAGTTCTGCCCCCTCAAATCGGGCCAGAACCTCCGTGAACTCTGCGCCGTGGTCGAAGTGCATTAAATGGATCGCCTCGTGGAAGAGGACGTAATCCAAGGCGTAATCGGGTGCGAGTTTGAGGCGATCTGAGATCCGAATCGTGCGATCAACGCTGGTGCAGGAACCCCAGCGCTCGCGCATGGGACGCCAGTTGATTGAAGCCGGTCGCGCCGTTATCTCCGGGGCTAGGGATGCCAGTAGTTCGGCTGTGCGCTCCATCAACGCTTCTTCACTAGGTATACGCGCTGATTCTTGGCTCCGTATCTTTGCGATCATCTCAGGGACGATAGCGTGTTCATCTGCCTTACTCATCCGCACCGGGATCGAAACGATAATTCGTCCACCCTGGCGATAGGCGGAGATATTTCGCTTACGCCTTGCCGAGCGAATCACAATGATCTCACCCTCTGAAATTCCAGGCAGGGTTAGATCACCTTCATCTAATTCATCCTGCGCCATAGATAAAAAGTACTCCTGAACTTCGCGAAATAGATTTATATCGACAATATCTAAAGTACGTGTTTAGAGATTGAGCTGTAAATATTTTCCATTACATTGCAAATTACAGGCGTGTCAAATCCCAAATTATTTGATTCTGAGGAGTTTTGGTCATAAGTTTCGCTTACGAAGTCCTCGGATAACTCTTTGATCTATCTGCAAGGGGAAGGCAGATAATTCAAAGTAGCGGCCGGGGACTTCGCTTTTTATTTAGAGTTTTATTAAAGGGCTTATTGAAGTCTTTAAATCAAACCCGAGAGATCATCAGGAATAGAAGTGCTCGCCAAGAACTTTTCTGGGCTCAGCAAATCCTCAGCCGTTGGTAATAACCCACCCCAGACCTGATCGCGTTCTGCGATAGATCTAACTTCTCGAATCTTCTTCCAGAATGCGCTCGCTTCACGAGTTAACTTGGGGGAGACTTCCAAACCAAGCATGGAAGAGAATAATTGTTGTGCAGGTGCAGAAGCGGCGCGACGACGTCGTAACGTTTCCCTTAGCTGTTCAATTGCAGGTAAGCGATCACCGGCTGCCAGAGCGGTTACTTCATCAGTCCAGCCATCTATTAAGGCGAAGACAGTTTCAAGCTTTGCGAGTGCGCTCTTTTGAGCTGGTGATTCTTCAGGTGTAAATATTCCGCTATCTAGCGCGAAATTCATCGCATCACCATCGGTTGCATCTTCGCCCAAATTTTCCTGCATACTTTCAAAGGCGCTCTGTGCTTGTCTTTGAATCGCTTCTATATCTATATGAATGCCTTTTCCATATTCAATAACTGCGCTTTGAATATATGACACCAGCCAAGGATTATTTGCAAATAGTCGAGCAACCGCACCTTCGCGAAGAGCGTGGAAGATAAAGACCTCAGATTTAGGAATCTCTAATTCGATAGCCCAATTT
>JBIJCP010000134.1:0-3123 GCA_044344635.1 Candidatus Planktophila sp.
GCGAAGAATTAATAATTACTTTCCACATTTGGAAGAAGAAGCCAAGAGTCTTCTAGCAAAAATTGATCATAGCTCGGGTCCTCTATCAGAGCGCCTAACCGCAGAGCTTGCCAATAAATTAGGATTTACCTTGCACTATGTTCAAGACTTGCCAGCCTCAACAAGAGTGATCACTGATGAGAAGAATGGGCGAATATACCTGCCGATGCGCCGCGAAGGTCGCGATGCGCGCACTATTTTGCTGCAAGCACTTGCCGGCCATGTTCTTAAACATCCTTCACCAAATGATTATCGTGACTACTTATCACAGCGGGTGCAGACCAATTACTTAGCCGGTGCTTTACTGATGCCCGAAGCAAACGCTGTTGAATTTCTACAGAGCGCAAAGACCAAAAGAGAGTTATCAGTAGAAGACCTGCGGGATTATTTCGGCGTTAGTTATGAAAATGCGGCCCACAGATTTACAAATCTGGCAACGGTTCATCTAGACCTGCCAGTGCACTTTCTCAAAGTCCACGAAAGCGGCGCTATTTCAAAGGCTTACGAGAATGACAACGTCGCGTTTCCATCAGATGTCTTTGGCTCAGTAGAAGGCCAGATAGTCTGCCGCAACTGGAGCGCTCGAAAGGTCTTCACCATCAAGGATCGGTTTACTCCGTACCATCAGTACACCGATAAGCCGGTGGGTACTTATTGGTGCACCTCAAGAATCCAAACCAGCGCTCAGGGCGATTTCTCAGTCAGCGTAGGTACAAACTTCGAATCAGTGAAGTACTTCCGAGGAAGAGATTCAAATACCCGATACAAGTCTTATTGTCCCGATGCGAAATGTTGTCGCCAAGCGCCAGCGGATTTAGAAAATAAATGGGGCGCGATGATTAGACCAACTCCGCGTTTGAACTCCAGTTTGCTAGCTGCAATTCCACAGAATGGCTTTCTAGGAATCGAACAGCGAGAAATTCTAGAATTTTTGGAAGAGCAGGTCGATTCGTAACTTTTAGATATTACTTAACTTAAAAGCTACCCAAGACTTCACACTTTGATGTGCTCCCAGCACAAGTGCTTTATCTTGCTCGATAGCTTCGGTTAGTGAGATGACCGGAGATGAAAAGGGTTCGATCGTGATGAGCCTTTCTCTGCCCCAAAGTGGCCAGGCTTTAATACCTCCAAGCACCATCCAGATCCAGCAATACGGAAAGATTTTCTTATCCCATTCCAAAGTGATATCTGTTTTCAGATTCTTGTTTCGGAAAGTAACGGAGCTCTTGCTCATCGGGCCAAGGATGATGTGGCCATCAGTTCCGTCATCTGCTCCGAAGGTACTGACATCTACCGCGTTACCTTTGCTATCGAGTGCGTTTGGCCATTTTGATTTGCTATCTGGTTTAAAGCGATAAGTTGGTCCTGGATAATTTGGGACTTCAATTGGCTCACCTGGATTTACGATGATTTCCATACCCGGATCAATGAAAGGCCCACCAATAACAAGATGTTGACCCCACTGAAACTTTATCTCTTCTCCGCTTAAGTTTTCTACAGATTCGTCGAAGCGAAGTTCTCCATTGGTCAGCGTCATCACTCTGATTAAGCGCAGAGGTAGACGACGTAGATTTACTGAGAACTCAACAGAAAGTTTCTTTTCTGAATCTTCAATAATTCGGTAATCCCAAGAGAGCATTGCGACTTCACCATGCCCGCCAAATGATGCGCCCTTGTAATCAATGGGATATTGGGCATTTGGTAATACCTCTTGCCAACCGCCACTGAAATGATCGAGAAAATTACCCATTGGCGCTTGCGTAGATTGATCAGCTTGGCGATACCTGACAATATCTTCTTGGCCATGCCAAAGGAGTTCCAAATCTAACTTCTTAGAACGTAATTCCAATATCTCTGCGCCACGAGTAAGGCTAACTTTAAGATGAATTTCTGGTGAGGTCATCTCAATGATCTCGTGACCTTCCCAAAGTGCAAGACGCCCATAGTGTCCGTAGGCGCGACGCGTGAATGGGTCTCTTGGTCCTTTAGTTGTCATAGCAATACTCGCAATCAGGTCTTAACTCTTGGGTAAGCCAGTTTTACTATCTAAGCCATAGCGTTTAGCTAATTCACTATCGATTTCAGGAACACCGAGTCCCACGGTCCAGGCGCCTTCGACTGCAATACTCTGGCCAGATAAATAAGAAGCGCGAGTTGATAGTAAGAATGAAACGACTTCAGCGATTTCACTCGGCTCTCCGATCCTCTTCAATGGCGCTAACAACTCCAATGAATTACGTCGCGCAACTGGATCTGGTGCATCAACAAAGCTCTGCTCGAGCGCGGGAGTCAAAATCGCACCTGGTGCAACGGCATTGGCGCGGATTCCAAATGGGCCATAAGCAACGGCGACGTTGCGAGTTAGCGCATCGACAGCGGCCTTAGTCATTTCATAAACTGCATGGTCTGGCCAAGCCCGTCGCCCATGAACAGATGAGATATTTACAATCGCACCTGGAACTTTTCTCGTGGTAAACGATGCAACTGCTTCAGCGCAACCCCAGAACGACCCAATTTGGTTAGCGCCAATTAAATCTTCTAATACCGCAGGATCATTGGGGAAATCATGCATCGGGGCTCCCCTGGTCCAACCAGCGCAATTAACCCAAGATATTAAATTGCCTTTTGACTCGGCCAAGGCTCTAGCGTTTTGATGTGTCGCACGTTGCCCAACGTCGCCAAGAACAGAATATGCCTGATGGCCTGCATCTGTTAACTCTTTTTCAACCACGGGAAGGGTTTTTGGATTAAGGTCAATCAGAATGACTGTGTAATCCTCGGCTAACCGCTTTGCGATTCCGCGCCCGATGCCCGATGCCGCGCCAGTAACAACAGCAACTTCTTTCATAGCACTTTCTCCTTCTTAAGAGCGTTCAATAGGTGAATGACAGAGCCAAGAGTGAGTATCAGATCCCTGGGTTACTTGTAGCGGTACTGACTTGCAATCATCCCGACCTAAACCAACTGCACATCGAGATCGATAGTTACAAGAGTCATCGGCTACCGGGCTCGGTAAGGACTGGTCTTGTTCGCTGATACGTTTTTCGGCCGTGGGTGATGCGAGAGGAACTGATGAGAGAAGTC
>JBIJCP010000135.1:0-3097 GCA_044344635.1 Candidatus Planktophila sp.
TTCGCATATTTCTCAACAAGTTCAACTTGGTTAGCACTACGACCAGTCAAACGTAGATAGCGCAGAGTCTCATCATCAATAGGGAAAATTGCACAAGTAGAACCGTATTCAGGGCTCATATTTCCAATAGTTGTTCGATTGGCCATTGGCACTGAAACTACTCCCGGACCATAAAATTCTACGAACTTACCGACAACGCCATGCTTTCGCAGCATCTCAGTAATTGTCAGCGCCATATCAGTTGCAGTTGTGCCGACGGGCAGCGCCCCACTTAATTTAAATCCGACAACGCGCGGAATCAGCATTGAAACGGGTTGCCCTAAGAGAGCTGCTTCTGCCTCAATTCCACCAACGCCCCATCCGAGTACACCTAAACCATTGACCATGGTTGTGTGTGAATCGGTACCTACGACGGTATCTGGGTAGGCGCGCAGAACACCATTGACGCTGCGCGTCATTACTACACGTGCGAGATATTCAATATTTACTTGGTGAACAATTCCAGTCCCTGGTGGAACTACTTTAAATTCATCAAAAGCGCCTTGCCCCCAGCGTAAGAAGCGATAGCGCTCACGATTACGCTCATATTCAATATCAGTGTTCTTCTCAAAAGAATCTTTTCCGCCGAAGTGATCGGCGATTACCGAGTGATCGATAACGAGTTCAGCGGGAGCTAAAGGATTGACCTTTGTTGGATCCCCGCCTAGTTCAACTATTGCTTCACGCATGGTCGCAAGATCAACTATGCACGGAACGCCGGTGAAATCTTGCATTACGACACGTGCCGGGGTGAATTGAATCTCGGTGTCAGGCTCTACCGCAGGATCCCATTGGGCAAGTGAGTTAATGTGATCGGCGGTGATGTTAGCGCCATCTTCAGTGCGCAATAGATTTTCAAGGAGTACTTTGAGCGAGAAGGGTAGATTTTCTGCGCCAGCGATATTTGAGATATCGAAGATTTCAAAGTCTTGACTGGCAACGTTTAAATTCTTCTTAGCGCTAAATGAATTCTTACTCATACACATCCTTAACTTAATTTATCTTGACGTCAAGATACCTTAACTCGAGTAAAGAGCGCAACTGTTTCAATATGGTGTGTCATTGGAAAGAGGTCAAAGGCGCGGATTTTGGTAGCTTCAAATCCAACTTCGCTTAGATATGTCGTGTCACGAGCAAGCGCCGCTGGATCACAAGCAACGTAAACAATAGAACGTGGCTTAAGTTGGGCCATCGCCATCACTACCTCTCTCCCGGCGCCTTCTCGAGGCGGGTCTAGAACAATCACATCAGCCCGAGTAAAACGCGGCAATAATTTGGCGACATCTCCAGTATGGACTTTAACGCTCTTCGAATTAGCAAAATTACGAAGCGCATCTGCGGTTGCGCTCTTACTTCCTTCAACTAAATCAACTCGCCCGCTCTCGCCAATCAAATCCAAGAATTGAGAGGTAAAGAGACCTACCCCTCCGTAAAGATCCAGAAGTTGATCTCCAACTTTTACATCGGCAAATTCCTTCACCACTTGCGTCAGCACGGCAGGCGCTAACTTATGGCTCTGCCAAAAAGATCGCTGTGAAACCTCCAAATTAGATCCATTGATTGAGTATTGACCTACATCTGGACCCTCACTAGTTCGAACTGGCGTCTCATCGCGGGTATATCCGGTTGCGATAGTTCTATCGCCGGTCGTGGAGAGAGAAACTTCGACACGTAGGTCACCTTTCCATTTACGCGCACTTAGCTCTTGATATCCAATCTCTGGCTGCAAGATCCGACAGTCGCTGACGGGAACCACTTTATTACTTCGCGCCTGCTTAAATCCTAAATCTCCGCTTCGAGTTGTAACTGCGTTGAAGCGAGTGCGATATCCAAGCGGCGGGCCAACTTCTTCAACGCTCACGTGTATTTCACGTTTAGCTATACGAGAAAATTGCTCTGTGATTACTTCTTCTTTCAGCGATCGTTGCCGTTCGAGAGAAATATGTTGGAAATCGCAACCACCACAGCCTGCGCGGTGCGCGAATTGACAAGGTGCACTGACGCGATCAGTAGAAGGTTTTACAACCCTTACGACATCTGCACGATTGAAAGAGCTGCCTGTTCCAGTTATCTCGATTTCTACTTCTTCGCCAGGAATTGCGTGTCTTACGAAGATGACCGCGCCTAGGTGGCGTGCAATGAAGTGACCGCCATGAGCTACTTTCTCAATGGTTACGGCAAAGCGATCCCCCACCGCCAGAGCGACGCGTTCTGCGGATTTACTCTGGTCAGCCCCATTAGATGTCATATAGATAAGAATAAGGGTGTAAGTTAAACCTTGTGCACGTTGTGATCATGGGATGCGGTCGCGTTGGTTCTTCATTAGCCACCGAACTTGAAGCCGCTGGACATTCTATTTCGATAATTGATCAATCCCGAGAAGCTTTCCGTCGATTAGGCCCAGATTTCAAAGGCCGCACTGTCACCGGCGTGGGATTCGATAGAGATACGCTGCTCGAAGCTGGAATTGAAACAGCCGATGCATTTGCTGCGGTGAGCAATGGCGATAATTCAAATATTCTCGCAGCGCGCGTGGCTCGCGAGACTTATGGCGTTGCCAATGTGGTTGCTCGTATTTATGATCCAGGGCGCGCAGAAATTTATCAACGCTTAGGAATTCCAACGGTGGCAACAGTTATCTGGGCAACCGATCAGATTCTTCGCCGCCTGGTTCCTGAAGGTTCAAGATCTGAATGGCGTGATGCTAGCGGCTCGGTGCAGCTTTGCGAGATGCACCCCCATAAAGATTGGTTTGGAATGGCGATCACCGAAATTGAAGAAGCCACCGGTGCAAGAGTCGCATTTATTACTCGCTTAGGAGACGGTCTGATTCCTGATCCACATTGTGTTTTACAAGAAGGCGACTTGCTTCACGTCACCGTCAGAGATGAAGAGATTGATAGAGTCGAAGAGATACTTGCTCGCTCACCAGAGGAGCCTTCATGAGAATTGCTATTGCTGGGGCCGGAAATGTCGGTCGCGCTATTGCGCGCGAACTACTAGATAATGGACATCAGGTTTTACTAATTGATCGTGATCCAAAAGCGCTAAAAATGGA
>JBIJCP010000024.1:0-11159 GCA_044344635.1 Candidatus Planktophila sp.
ATGCGCGCTTCAACTTCTTTACCGATATAAGGAGTTAGATCGCGGACGCGACGCATTTCAACGAGTGATGCTGGCAAGAAGCCGCGGAGACCGATATCAACGATCAAGCCGCCCTTAACCACTTCAATAACTGTTCCGACGACAACTTCATCGCGCTCTTTCTTGCCTTCGATATCTCCCCAGGCGCGTTCGTACTGTGCGCGCTTCTTAGAAAGAATGGTGCGGCCTTCTTTATCTTCCTTCTGTAGAACGAGCGCTTCAATGCGATCGCCTACCTTAACAATGTCATTTGGATCTGCATCGTGGCGGATTGAGAGTTCGCGGGAAGGAATTACACCTTCAGTTTTATACCCAATATCTAGAAGTACTTCTTCGCGATCTACTTGTACAACGGTTCCTTCAACAAGATCTCCGTCATTGAAATTTCTGATTGTGCCTTCGATTGCTGCAAGAAAATCTGCGGCCGATCCGATGTCGTTTACTGCTACGACTGGTGATGATGTGCTCAAGTTGCTCCGTAGGGATAGAAAGTAATAGGACTCCAGAACCTTTCTGGTGAACGGGCGTAAGCGTACGGTTCTGGCCTAGTTGAGGGCAAATCCTGATAAGAAATAGGCGTAAACTCACGATAATGAAACGCTACAAGGAATTATTCTCATTCCCTCAAGTGATAACCCTTGGTATCGCAGCATTTCCGGCTCGACTCGCCTACGGAATGATCGGGCTTGGAATTTTCTTTAAGGCAGAGCAGAGCACAGGCTCTTTTGCGATTGCTGGTTTTGCGATCGGGCTAAATTCATTAGCAGGCGCTGTTACTGCTGGCATTAGAGGATCGGTAATGGATCGCTGGGGACAGAAGTGGCCGCTGCGAATTCTCGTTCCGGGATACACCATTTTGATTCTTACTTTAAATCAGATGGATACGGCGCGATCAATCCTAATTGCAGCATTTATTCTAGGTATTACCGCTCCCCCAATAAATCTCTCGGTTAGGCCGCTTTGGAAAGATATTGTTCCGCCGACATATCTGCGAACTGCTTATGCCTTCGATTCTTCAATGATGAGTTCCACAACGGTTCTTGGACCTGTAATAGTCACATCTCTTGCGCTCTCTTCGCGCCCCTATTTGGCGCTCAATGTTGTTGCCGGACTGATGCTCACCGGTGGTGTCGCACTCGCTATGACTTCTGTATCACGGAACTGGATTCCTGAGAAGAAAGTTAAGGGCCAAGAGAGACTGTTGAAAAATCGCGCGATCCAGATGTTGATGTTCGAAGGGTGTTTCATCGGTTTTGGATGGGGCGTATTTGATGTCGCAGTCCCAGCATTTGCAACTCAAGAGAATGTGCCTCATCGGGTGGCTTGGATCTTTGCATCTTTTGGAGTTGCCACCGTCATCGGCGGATTACTTGGCGGACTCGTCTCGAAGAGATTAGCTCCACTTTTAGCGCTACGACGCGCTTACCTACTCTGGTCGATCGCCTGTTTTCCAATTGCATTTACCTACCCAGACTGGACAATGGCGCTAGTCGGCGCATCAATTGGTTTTCTGGGTGGTGCAGTCCAAGTCTTTTACTTTGAAGTCCTCGAAGCGGTTCGCCCGAAAGGATCACAGACTTCTTCACTGGGTTGGATCTGGAGCGTCGAAGGATCATTTATGGCGGTAGGTGCAGCAGTTGGTGGAGTTGTCTCCGAGCACCTATCACCGCGTATTGGATTGGCGATGTTGCCGATCATGATCTTCATTGGATACATAATTCTTACAATTGGAAAAGGGCGACTATCGGCCGCCAATGACCTGCCAACCGATGACGAAGATCTTGCTGCAATTGCCGATCTGAGTGATCGCAATACTTAAAACTTATCTGGGAACGTTAATGGGCAGCTTCGTTCCAACTTCGGCCAATTCCGACACTGACATCTAGCGGTGCTTTAAGCGGGTACGCCGCAGCCATCTCACGTCGCACTAAAGTCGTGAGTTTTTCCTCCTCTCCTTCTGATACCTCCAAGATCAGCTCGTCATGAACTTGCAACAAGAGTCTTGAGCGCAATTTTTCAGCATTGAGTGCGGCATCTACATTGAGCATCGCCTGTTTGATGATGTCAGCTGCAGAACCTTGTATCGGAGCATTGAGAGCCATGCGCTCTGCAATCTCTCGGCGTTGTCGATTATCGTGCATCAAATCAGGAAGATAGCGCCGACGTCCCATCACCGTTTCGGTATATCCAACTTTACGTGCTTCAACGACAACGCTACTTAAATAATCACGGATCCCACCGAAGCGCAGAAAGTATTTATCCATAAGATCTTGCGCCGCCGGCGGAGAGAGATCTAACTGTGCCGCTAAACCATATGCGCTAAGGCCATATGCCAATCCATATGACATGGCTTTAATTTGTCGGCGCATCTCGGGATCAACATCGGTGGCTTTAACTCCATAGACAAGTGCGGCAACCGTGGCGTGTAAATCTTCGCCAGATTCAAATGCAGCAAGCAAGCCCGCATCGTTAGATAAATGAGCCATGATGCGCATTTCGATTTGGCTGTAATCTGCGGTGAGCAGAGCGCTATAACCATCACCAACGATAAATGCATTGCGAATACGGCGACCTTCCTCAGTTCGCACAGGAATATTCTGCAAGTTAGGTCCAACTGAAGATAAACGTCCAGTAGCTGCAACTGTCTGTGCAAAGTGAGTGCGTATTCGGCCATCAGGAGCGATCTCCGCAATCAAACCTTCTACCGTTGTACCGAGTTTCCTCGTCTCGCGAATGCGCAGAAGGGATTCAAGGAGCGGATGCTTAGTCTTTTCGAATAACCAATTTAGCGCTTCGGCATCGGTAGTAAATCCGGTCTTTATCTTCTTGGTCTTAGGAAGGTTTAACTCATCAAATAGAACAACTTGAAGTTGCTTAGGGGATGCCACATTGAATTCGTGACCTGCGGCGAGATGCGCCGCTTTCGTTTCACGCGTTACCTCCCCTTCAAAGAAAGCTGCCAACTTCTCTAGCTCTTTGCGGTCAACAGATATCCCGCGATTCTCCATAACTGCTAAGAGCTGGGCTATCGGAAGTTCTAGTTCGGAGAATAGTTGCATCACACCACGATCGCGCAGCTCGGTCTCTAAAGATGCACGTAAAGTAAAAAGAACCGCGGCGCTGCTTAAAAGCTCTTGCTCAGGAGATGAAGAATCTATAGTTGCGCCATCACCCCAGCGCTCTAGTAAATCGCTTAAATCTTGTGCCCGCACCCCGGGGTTGACTAGGTATGCGGCCAGCGCAGTATCGAATGCAACTCCGGTCAGTAGATTTGTGCGTGCGAGAGATTTTCCATCGTGTGTAATCTTCGGAATTTTCTGATTCTGCGCCCACCGCCCCATCTGTGAAGAATGAATCAGTTGGACATCAGTAGGCGAAAATGCGACGGCGTAGCGATGCAATTTCTCATCGCGCATCTCAAATGCAATTGCCAGATCACCTTTATGGTTCAAAATTCGTTCATCTAGTTCGGCTGGAGATAGCGCGCCACCTTCGATAGTCGTAGAGAAGAGTGTGAATTCTTCCTGCACGTCTTGCATCCTAATAACGGATTCCTGGTTAAGGATTGGTTTTAGGCGATCCTTTAGCGTTCTAAACTCAAGTTGCTCAAAGAGTTTTGTTAGATCTGCCTCAACTACTCCTGACCAAGATAGGGCATCTACTTGGTATTCGACAGGAGCATCGTGGACTAGTTGAGTAAGTTCGCGATTGCGAATCACCTCATTGATGTGATCGCGCAGTGATTGTCCTACTTTGCCACCAACTTTATCCACATTTGCAATTAACTCTTGTAAAGATCCGTACTCCACAATCCATTTAGCAGCGGTCTTTTCGCCTACCCCAGGAATAGATGGCAAATTATCGCTAGGGTCACCGCGTAGCGCCGCAAAGTCCGGGTACTGGTCGGGCGACATTCCATACTTTTCTTGAACTGCAGCCGGTGTCATGCGAGCCATTTCTGAGACCCCACGCTTTGGATACAGGACAGTTGTCTTATCTGTAACTAATTGAAAACTGTCACGGTCACCGGTACAGATAAGAACCTCTGCTCCTTCGCGCTCTGCCTGCTTAGTAATTGTGGCAATAATGTCATCGGCTTCAAATCCTTCAATGGCAAATTGCGTAATTCCAAAACCCTTAACCAACTCATTTAGGTATGACATCTGTGAGCGAAATTCATCAGGGGTCTTGGCGCGATTGGCTTTATAGTCAGGAAATATCTCGGTTCGAAAGGTTTTGCGCGAAACATCAAAGGCCACGGCTACGTGGGTCGGTTTCTCATCCTTCAACAAAGAAATCAACATGGTGGCAAAGCCATAGATCGCATTGGTGTGCTGGCCCTGTGCGGTTGTGAAATTTTCAGCGGGCAGAGCAAAGAATGCTCGATATGCC
Organism: Candidatus Planktophila sp.; assembly: GCA_044344635.1. Classification (GTDB taxonomy): domain Bacteria; phylum Actinomycetota; class Actinomycetes; order Nanopelagicales; family Nanopelagicaceae; genus Planktophila. The sequence goes on from JBIJCP010000024.1 coordinate 4,432, forward strand.
ATTGAATGCCCATCAATAAGTAGCAAACGCTTCTGGGCCATAGCGGCATCCTAGAGAAGTACTCGTGAACAAGTTACTATTTCGAACTATGACGCAGCCAGAAAATACCCCGAACTATTTAGAGTTGATTCGCGAACGCGGAAGTGGCGCCCTTGATAAGAAGATGGGGATCGAGATTTTGGAGGCCTCCCCTGAACGACTTGTCGGCCGCATGCCGGTAGAGGGAAATACCCAACCGATCGGACTTCTGCACGGTGGCGCTAGCGTTGTGCTTGCGGAATCTTTGGGTTCGGTAGGAACTCAACTGCATGCCGGGCCTACCCGAAAAATTGTGGGCGTAGATATCAATGCCACTCATCACAAATCGGCGATCTCTGGTTTTGTAACTGGAGTCGCAACTGCTATTTCTTTAGGCAAGACGATGTGCAGCTATGAAATCGTGATTACCAACGAGCAGGGTCAGCGCACGTGTACTGCGAGAATTACTTGCTTGATCCTTGCCGAACGATAGCGGTCCTCGCTAAGGTTACATCCGTGTGAACGTCCCTATGAACAATTGGGCTTCCAACAGATCTATCAGAATTGGAGCGTGCTATGGCAAAAAACCTTACCCTCCTTACTCTTGGTAGATCAGCCTTGCTCATTATTATCGCTCTCACATTTCCAATTCTTCTCGCATCTCCCGCGCAGGCGGAGACTCCAACAAAACTTTATGGCGTAATTTCCGGCTCAGAAGGTGAGGCGCTCTCTGATATAGGAATTTCAATTCTTGGTCCAGGTGGATTTTCCGCTCAAACCTCCAGCAATGAGCAAGGCGCGTGGGAAGTACCCATTCTCACCAAAGGTACTTTTAGCATCACAATTAACGTAGATGATTTACCAGAGGGACAAGCCTTAACTGATCCAGAGAAAGGCACCGTTAAAGCAAATGTCTTTATGCTTGGAGTCGATCTCCGAATCCTATTTCCTATCGGACCCGGAGTGGTTCAATCCTCACTCCTTGAACGATCTGCACAACTTACCCTCGATGGGATTCTTTTAGGTTTGGTAATTGCCTTAGCCGCTCTCGGGTTAAGTCTGATCTTTGGAACAACTGGTTTAACTAACTTCGCTCACGGAGAAATTCTGACCCTGGCCGGTCTTTTAACATATTACTTCAGCGCTATAGTCGGCCTTCCTGTCTTGATCGCCGCACCCCTTGCGGTATTAATTGGGGCGGTGATCTCTGGCTTCCTCCAAGATAAATATCTATGGAAGCCGCTGCGTCGACGCGGAACTGGCCTTATTGCCATGCTCGTTGTATCAATCGGTTTTGCAATCTTCCTGCGATATTTCTTCCTCTTCATCTTCGGTGGCGATACCCGCCAACTACCGCAGTACGCAGGACAGGCAGGCCTTGAGCTAGGTTGGGTAAATATCACTCCTAAATCAATTCTTACGAGTACGGTGGGAATCATCTTCATAATTGGTGCAACTCTGTGGCTGCTCCGCACTCGCATGGGCAAAGCTAGTCGCGCCGTTGCAGATAACCCAGCCCTGGCTTCAGCCTCTGGAATCGATGTGCAGAAGGTTATCCGCGCTGTGTGGATACTGGGTGCGGCCCTAGCCAGTTTTGCAGGTGTAATTATTACGGTAAATCAAGGTGTGAGCTTCCTGATGGGCCAAGACATGTTGCTTCTCATATTCGCTGCAGTGACTTTGGGTGGTTTAGGAACTGCCAATGGTGCACTTGTTGGATCGCTCATTATCGGTCTCTTTGTACAGCTCTCTACCCTCTTCATCCCGACCGAACTTAAATATGTCGGTGCACTTATTGTCTTGATACTCATTCTCGTTATCAGGCCGCAAGGAATTCTTGGCAAGCAAGAGAGGATTGGATAAATGGATTTTCTCTTCATTACCCAACAAACTTTAAGCGCAACTATCGGAGTCAACACTATTATCTTCGCGCTCGCTGCGATCGGGTTAAATATGCACTTCGGCTATACAGGGTTGCTCAATTTTGGTCAGGCAGGGTTTCTAGCAATTGGGGCATATAGCGTTGCTGTTCCAGTTATATCCTTTGGATTGCCTCTTTGGGTTGCATTCCTTATCGGCATATTTAATTCAATTATTTTCGCTCTCATACTCGGTATACCTACTCTGCGTCTTCGCGCCGATTACCTCGCTATTGTGACGATCGCTGCCGCTGAGATTGTTCGGCAGATTGCGCGGTCGGCAACCTTTAACTCCACGTTGGGTGGATCTGATGGAATCACAGGACAATTTGGAGAAGACTTCTTCGCACTCAACCCATTTAAATCAGGTCTAAATACACCGATTCTGCGTTTTAACGCAAATGATCTCTGGGTTGTCATAACCGGCTGGCTTCTCGTTGCACTCATCGTATTTATTATGTGGGTTATGGTGAACTCTCCTTGGGGGCGCCTGATGAGAGCAATTCGTGAGGATGAAGATGCTGTAAGGTCTTTAGGAAAGAATGTATACCTCTACAAAATGCAATCTCTCATTATCGGTGGCGTGATTGGTGCCTGTGGCGGCTTTGTCTATGCCCTATCTCGACAATCTGTACAGCCTGATAACTATGGAACGGCGCTAACTTTCTTCGCCTATACAGTTTTAATACTTGGTGGTGCAGCGCGCGTCTTCTCTCCGGTAGTTGGCGCGATGATCTTCTGGTTCCTCATAGTCTTCATTGAGCAGGTACTTCGTCAAGCTGTCGCAAATGACCTCATCCCCGATTGGCTGATCGGCGCAAATCAGGTGAGCCAGATCCGCTTCATGTTGATGGGAATCGGATTGATGCTCTTAATGATCTTCCGCCCACAAGGCATCTTTGGTGATAAGAAGGAGTTGGCTCTAGATGCAAAGGCATAGCGGCAGTGGAAGTGATTTTGTAGCAGTGACAGCGCAAACTCCTGGTTCCGCAAAGCCAGATCCAATTTTGATCGCAGACCACATCACTCGTACCTTTGGAGGACTCACCGCTGTCAACGTTGCACACCTTGAGATCCAGCGAGGTTCGATCACCGCGCTTATTGGTCCAAATGGTGCTGGGAAGACGACCTTCTTCAATCTCCTAACTGGTTATGACTCCCCGAACTCTGGGAGTTGGAGTTTTAATGAGAAAGCGCTCAATGGAATTCCACCACACAAGGTTGCCCGATTGGGCATGGTGCGTACCTTTCAATTGACCAAGGCGCTCTATCGATTGACGGTTTTAGAGAATATGGCTCTTGGCGCGCGAGGACAGAGAGGTGAATCTGTACTCACCTCGCTCTTTCCTTGGCTGTGGAGAGCTCAGGAGAAAGAGATTACAGAGAAAGCGATCTCTATTCTGACTAACTTTAAATTGATTGAGAAGAAAGATGACTTTGCCGCAGCCCTCTCGGGTGGACAGAGAAAGTTACTTGAAATGGCGCGCGCTCTTATGGTTGAGCCTGAAATGGTGATGCTCGATGAACCGATGGCCGGAGTCAATCCCGCCCTCAAGCAATCCCTGCTGGAACATATCAAGGAGCTGCGCAATGAAGGTAAGACCGTGCTCTTCGTTGAGCACGATATGGATATGGTTCATGAGATCAGCGATTGGGTCGTCGTTATGTCACAAGGTGAAGTAATTGCAGAAGGAACGCCGACATCGGTAATGAAGAATGAGCAGGTGATCGAGGCTTATCTCGGAGCGCATCACAATGTTGATCTCTCAGCAGAGGGCGAGAAGTAATGATGAACTCGATTGTTACGCCAGTTGGTACAAGTGAAAAACTTGTCGAAGCCAAGAATTTGATAGCGGGTTATCTGCCTGGAATTAACATTCTAAATGGCTGCAACTTATTCGCTACCCAAGGCGAACTTGTTGGAATTATTGGCCCAAATGGCGCTGGAAAATCTACTCTTCTCAAGGCTTTATTTGGTCTCGTCAAGATTAGAGAAGGCTCGGTCACTCTTCGAGGTGAAGAGATCACAAATATGCGCGCTGATGAATTAGTTGGACGAGGCATCGGCTTTGTTCCACAGAGCAATAACGTCTTCCCATCATTGACTATCGAAGAGAACCTTCAGATGGGCGCATTCCAGTCACCTTCTTTATTTAGTGAAAGATTTGATTTTGTCACCGATCTCTTCCCAACGCTTGGCACTCGGCGCAAGCAGCGTGCTGGCTCTCTCTCAGGCGGTGAACGCCAGATGGTGGCGATGGGTCGTGCGCTAATGATGAACCCATCAGTCCTACTTCTCGATGAACCAAGCGCTGGATTATCTCCCGCTCTTCAAGATGAGGTATTTGTTCGCGTTCGGGAGATTAATAAGATTGGAGTTACGGTAATTATGGTTGAGCAAAATGCCCGACGTTGCCTTCAGATTGTCGATCGGGGTTATGTCCTAGATCAAGGTACGAATGCATATGAGGGAACAGGTAAATCACTCTCAACAGATCCAAAGGTTATCGAGCTCTATCTAGGAACCCTCGCAAAATAACCTTTCTGAGATGATTTCAGAGAGAATTAACTAGAAAATTAAATAGAAAAACGGCCCCCGGATCGCTCCGAGGGCCGTTTCGATTTCTACTGAGCTAGTTACTCGCCCGCAGGAACATCACCAGAGATGAACTCTGCTGGAAGCGCCTCGTACTTGTCATTAGCTGTGTATACGTAGATACCCATAGTTGCATATGAAGGATCTCCGTTATCTGCGAACTCGACTGGACCAGAGACTCCGTCATAGTCGATATCGGTTCCATCTGCGATCAATTCCTTGCACTCAGCAAAGGTTGTGCACTTAGTGCCACCCTTTGAAACAGAGACGAGGTTGTCACGGATAGTCTTTCCATCTGTGGCTCCACCTTGCTCTGCAGCAAGTGCAATCAGGATCACTGCATCGTATGACTCTGCAGCATATGAGAAGTCAGTCAGACCTGGATCTACTCCAAGTAGGCGCTGTTGCAGGCTGTCATCTGCAAATACACCAGGAAGAGTCGCCTTAACGCCCTTCATGATTCCTGCAGGAAGATCCTTGTAAGCACCGCTTGAAAGGTTTCCATCAACAAGATAGGTCTTTACCTTATCTGGGCCGACACCTTGCTTGATCATTTCAGTAAGGATCTTGGCAGTCTCATCAAAACCAATAAGTGCAATAGCATCTGGCTTAGCAGCCTTCGCCTTTGCAACATCTGCTGAGAATTCAGCAGCTTGTGGATTGTAGACAATGTTCGTTGAAGTTCCTGAGAAAGCCGCCATTGCGTACTTAGCAAGACCATTTCCGTAAGCATCATCTAGGTTGAGAACTACAATATTCTCTGCACCCTCTTTTGCCATCAACTGGCCAAGGACTGCTCCCTGGAAAGTATCTGATGGAGCGGTACGGAAGTAGTAGCCATCATCTGCATAGTTTGTGAAGTCAGGTGATGTATTTGCTGGTGAGAAGTGAACAATTCCAGCACTTGCGATCTTGTCGATTACTGTGAAGGAAACTCCTGAAGAAGCAGCACCAACAATTGCGCTCACGCCAGCTGATATATGTGAGTCAGTTGTCTGTTGTGCAATATCAGAGCTTGTATCTCCGGAATCGCCACGAATGTGCTCAACATCCGCACCTAGTACTCCACCAGCTTCGTTGATTTCAGCTATCGCTAAATCAACGCCTGCGAACTCAGGTGGTCCGAGGAAAGCGAGGCTTCCTGTTTCTGGCAAAAGTGAACCGATTTTAAGTGAACTTGAACTGCTATCACTTGAGCAACCAGCCAACACTAAAGTGGCAACTGCTGCAGCGACCACGATGGTCGCTCTATTAAATTTCTGCATTTTCTCCCTTTCGGTAATTACCATCATGGGCGCTTCTATCTGAAAATCGAGATATGGCACTTAGATAGATCGCCAAAGCATAACCGCATCCCGTGGAAAGGTAAATGGCTCAGCTTTGAGGTCTAACTCAAGCCCATTGTGAGAGCCGCTTGTGAGAGCCTGGCGGGAGGATTCATCACACGGACAATTTTCTCCCCTGATCTGGGTCGGTCACTGCCAAGGCCACATCTCGCATAGTCATACGGTGATCCATAGCCGCTTTTTGAATCCACGAGAAAGCCTCTGGCTCGGATAAGTTTAAAGCTTGCATCAAAATCCCTTTAGCCCGATCAATTAACTTTCGCGTCTCCAAGCGTTCATGAAGATCGGCAACCTCATCGGCAAGTGTTCGCATCTGTAAATGTCTGCTGATCGCAATTTCAATCGCGGGGACCAGATCTCCTATGGAGAAGGGCTTTACTACATATGCCATTACACCAGCATCGCGGGCACGTTCGACTAGTTCACGCTGTGAAAACGCGGTCAACATTAAAACTGGTGCGAGTGCAATAATTTTTTCGGCGGCAGATATTCCATCAAGAACCGGCATCTTCACATCAAGTATCGCCAGATCTGGTTTATGTAGTTGTGCTAACTCAATCGCCTCTGCGCCATCGGCGGCTTGCGCGACAACTTCGTAACCTGCTTCGCCCAACATCTCAACCAGATCCATACGGATCAACGCTTCATCTTCAGCAACGAGAATTCTGATCCGAGATGGCGTCGCGTTACTTGTTGAGTTCATGTGCCTCGAGTCGGATTCGAACCGACACTATGCAGTGTTTGAGACTGCCCTCTCTACCGTTGGAGTACCGAGGCCTTTACCAGTAAATCTTAACGGTAAGCAGGAGCAGCGCCACCCACAGCATCTCCCACGCGGTGAACGCGCAT
>JBIJCP010000137.1:0-3079 GCA_044344635.1 Candidatus Planktophila sp.
GATGGCTCGAACGAGCAGTTCTCAAACGCCATCTGCGTGGTCTTGCTTCAGGTGGGGTTTACCAAGCTATCTGCATCACTACAAATACTGGTGGTCTCTTACACCACCGTTTCACCCTTACACATTTTCATGTGCGGTCTATTTTCTGTGGCACTAATCCCGCGGATTTCTCCGGGTGGGTGTTACCCACCACCTTGCTCTGTGAAGTCCGGACTTTCCTCGGTCCACTCAGAAATAAATCTGGGCGCAACGCGGTGATCCGGGCGACTCTTCGTTGCAAGGATACGGCAACTACATCACTTTATGAAACCTCTTTTTCTTTCGCTGTTTTATCGCGAGTGGCGTAAAGGCTTGTAAGGGCAGTAATCGTCAAAGCGGAAACAATGACAGTCAGGCTCACCTCGAGCGATATATCAGGGACGTCTACACCATTTTCGTGTAGAGCATGCAAGATCATCTTGACGCCGATAAATGCCAAGATAAATGAGAGTCCGCGCCCTAAGTGAACTAGGCGATCCATCGCGCCCTGCAGCAAGAAGTAGAGCTGACGCAACCCCATTAACGCGAAGATATTTGCAGTGATTACAACGTAAGTATTTGTTGTTAACCCAAGGATCGCTGGGATTGAATCTAGTGCAAATACTAAATCGGTAACACCTATCGCGATCAGCGCGATGGCAAAAGTGCTTAAGCCTCGATTGCGAAGGAAGGTAATTAATCTACCTTCATCTTTTTCTACCTCTTCTTTTTCATTGATAAGTTTCCAGGCTGTAAAGATTAAGAAAGCACCAAATACATAGAATGCCGAGGTAAAGCGAGTTACCAGCGCGACTCCAGCAAAGATCAAAATTACGCGAAGAACTATGGCGATGAGAATTCCAAAGAGAAGTACCAACTGCTGGGATTCTTTCTTTACCTTAAGCGTTGAAATCAAAATGATGAATACAAAGATGTTATCGACTGAAAGCGCGTATTCGGTAAGCCAACCTGCGAAAAATTCAGTCCGAAGTTGATCTGATGTCCAGCGTGGCATAAGCAAACCAAAAGTTACCGCCGCCGCTACATAAAATAACGTCCAACCCAGCGCCTCTTTTGTGCTTGTCTCTTTTTTGCGGTGGGCGATTGCCAGCGCCAGATCAAAAATTATTACTGCTGAAAGACCAACAATAGTTATTAACCACTCGGTTGATGAAATCACGGGCGAAAGTGTCCTGTCTCGTTAAGGCTGCGCAGTGCACGCAGACCATCTGATGGCCAAATTGAAATTGAAGTGATCGAACAAGGAGCGGCATCTATATGAAAGACCGCCTCAGTTGGAGCTCCCGTAACTATTTGCGCCGCTAGTTTAATGATTCCGTTGTGAGTGACCACGACAACTCGCTGACCAGGATAAAGAGCGGCAACTTTTTCTAGCGCTTCCTCAACGCGAACTTCGGCTTGGTCGTATGACTCTCCCCCGGCTGGTGCATATGAGGTTGAATTAAGCCAACCTTGGAATTCATCAGGGAACTTCTCTTTAACCTCTTCAAAGGAGAGGCCATCCCAGTCGCCGAATGAAAGTTCGTACCAAATCTCATCAAAAGTAATTTCAAGACCTGTAGCAGTAGCAATAGCCTGGGCGGTCTGAGTCGTGCGCATTAAAGGCGATGCAATCAAAACTTCTGGATTTAATTTCGCGATTGCTCCGGCAACGGCAGCAGCTTGCGATAGCCCCTTTTCGGTTAACTTTGGATCTAAAGGACCAACGCCAGAGAACTTTCGCATTGGCGTTAATACGGTCTCACCGTGGCGAACCATATAAATCATTGTCGGCACTTCATCGCTGCGCATACGTTCTGATAAGTAATTCTGCTGGACTTGGGCTTCAGGTTTATGCGCAGAGCCGCCATCAAGGGCTTTATTTGCCAAACGATCTGCGTGTGAGTTTTCATCGCGGGGAATCCAAGAGTAAGTAACCAAAGATGGGTCGTGCGCTGCGCGACATTGCTTGGCTAGATCGCGCATATCAGCGTGCTTTATCTGCCAGCGTCCAGACATTTGCTCTACAACTAACTTGGAGTCCATTGCAACCTCAACAGTGGCGGCCGAATCTAACTTGTTAATGTGGCTAAGACCAGCAAGTAATCCGCTGTATTCGGCGACGTTATTTGTCGCAGTTCCGATAACATCAAAGAGTTCAGCAACTATCTTGCCGCTCTCAGTTACAACCGCTCCATATCCTGCTGGACCTGGGTTTCCACGAGATCCTCCGTCAGCGGTTAACTTAAAGTGGCGAGCCATTTATTGACCACGCACCAATATGCACCGACATTCTTCACACCGAGATACTTCATCCTCGGCGAGCGCCGCAATTCTCTGCAGCTCGATGGTATTTAAAGTTAAGTGACAGCCTTTGCACTGATTACCAATCAAGGCAGCGGCACCTGTGCCATTGTTTGAGGCACGAATTTTCTCGTATAGAGCCATAAGCTCAGGATTGACACTCGATACAGTCTTTGCGCGCTCCTGAGCTGCCGCATTTAGATCTGCGCCGATCACAGTTAGGGCATTCTCTTTGGAAATTTCTAAGCTAGCGATCTCCAGGGCGAGCGCAGCTTCTTCTTCTTGCAAAGTTGAGATGCGCTCTTTAATGCCATCTACGCGCATCATTATTTCCAGTTCTACTTCTTCTAACTCACTGCGCCGATTGTTGAGCGAAACCAACTCGTGCTGCAGTTGTTCCAATTCTTTCGCCGCTCCTGTGCCCGAGGCTAGGCGTGATTCATCCCGGGTTATGCGTGAGACAACTTGTTCGACATCGGTTTCAGCTCGACTGAGCTCGCGCTTAACATCGCTTAATTCGGTTTCAGCAGCGATACGAAGATCTCGTGCGTTATTGGCCTTAATAGTCAATGAAGCGACAGCAGCAATTTCAGGAAGCGCCGCAGCTTTGGCATTTAATGCAGTAGTTGCAAAGTCAAAGCCCTGAATATCGAGAATGGAACGCTGGTCACTCGGGGTCGCCTTCATAAGTGCCTCCGTAAGAGTGTTTACAGCATATGGAATTTTCTGGTGGGCGCTGAGGGTTTCGAACCCCCGA
>JBIJCP010000025.1:0-11044 GCA_044344635.1 Candidatus Planktophila sp.
TATTGCAGCATCAAAAGCGTTAGCATCCAGGGCCTGTCTGAGTGCAACGGTCTTCATAATTCTTGTGTACTCCGAAGCGCCGGTATTGAAGGGAGTAACTCCTTGATCAACACCATCTTTATTTGTATGAACAATCAGATTTAAATTGTACTTTGCAGCCATTTCACTTCTAAAGGAGATCATTTCCTTGAACTTCCAGGTTGTATCAATGTGTAAAACTGGAAATGGAATTGGGGCAGGATGAAAAGCTTTCATTGCAAGGTGCAAGAGAACGGCTGAATCTTTACCGATTGAATAAAGGAGAACCGGCTTTCTAAAAGCGGCGGCGGTTTCTCTCAGAATTTCTATAGATTCATTCTCCAGAGCTTTGAGAATCTCCGAGGAACTTTTCATTAGTAGATTATAGGCGTGTAACCTTATAAAACTTTGTGAAGCAGAGCGGACATGTCCTAGCCAGCGAACGTCAAAAAGAGGTGATGGGTTCCGCGTTAAGGTGAAACAGAGCGGAGACGAGGAGATTTGAACTCCTGAAGGCGATTAAACCTTACCTCGTTAGCAGTGAGGCGCACTCGACCGGGCTATGCGACGTCTCCAAGTACAGGTGAGAGTTTACAGGTAGTTGGCTATCGCGTGATACAGCCTAAATCGCTATTTGAGATCGAATTTGGGGCTAACTCTGCCTCTGGTGCTTAGGTACTCTTAGCGATATGAATGAGAAGGTTGAAACTCCCGAGGTAAAAAATGCGCGTCCATACGATGTTGCACCTCCTGCACAATATGCAGAATTTATGCGCACCGGCTGGGCGCCTTCTAACCTAGAAGGTTTAGAACCACTTGAAGTCGTTACTTATGCATTTACTCGCCGCCAAGTTTTATCTGCAGCATTTCCAAATATTCGACTAGTAATTCCTTCTGGAAATTTCAAGACTCGCTCAAATGACACTGAATATGCATTTCGCCCGCACAGCGCATTTGCTTACTACAGCGGGGTTCAAGGTGCGGATGCGGTTCCGGATTCTGTTTTGGTGATGGAACCAAATGAATCAGGTGGACATGACTCTTATCTTTATCTGCATCCGCGCTCAACTCGCGAGACCGATGCTTTCTACACTGATCGTAAATATGGCGAACTTTGGGTTGGCCGACATTTCACCCTTGAAGAGGCTAACTCCGTCTATCAAATCCCGACTCGTGATGTAGGTAAGATCGAAGATCTACTGCGCTTTAGTAAAGAAACATTGCTGATTCGCGGTGAAGATGTGTTGATGGATAAATTGATTTCGAAGAACGCGCGCGAGCCGGAATTTGTAACCTTTACATCCGAACAGCGTTTAGTTAAAGATGACTATGAAGTTGCTCAATTGCAAGCAGCAGTTGATGCGACCGGCCGTGGTTTTAGCGATGTGATCGCTGTGTTGCCGGCTGCCGCCGAACACCCACGTGGCGAGAGAATTGTGGAGGGCGCATTCTTTGGACGCGCCCGCCTGGAAGGAAATGACATTGGGTACACAACAATCGCAGCAGCCGGAGCCCACGCGTGTGTGCTCCACTGGATTCGCAACGATGGCGCGGTCCGCAACGGAGAGTTGATATTGCTTGATGCGGGCGTTGAAATGGATTCTTATTACACCGCAGATATAACTCGTACTTTTCCGGTAAATGGAAAATTCACGCCCGCACAACGCGCACTTTATATCTTGGTATACGAAGCACAACTGGCTGGCTTTGCAGCAGTAAAGCCTGGTGTTCCATTCTTAGAGATTAATCGCGCCGCACAACGAGTCCTTGCTGAAGGTTTAGCAAACATGGGAGTTTTAACAATCAGCGCAGAAGAGTCAATGAAGCCTGAAGTTGGCCTGCATCGCAGATGGACTTTGCATGGAGTAAGTCATCACCTCGGGTTAGATGTGCACGACTGCGAACACGCCCGTCAGGATATGTATCGCGAAGGTGTTTTGCGTGAAGGTATGGTTTTAACAGTTGAACCAGGACTTTATATCCAGCCAGATGATGAGCTCTTTGCACCGGAGTATCGCGGAATCGGAATCCGTATCGAAGATGATGTGCTTGTAACTGCTGATGGATATATCAATTTAAGCGAGTACATTCCGCGTCACCCCGATGCAATTGAAGAATGGATGAAAGCGGTCCAACAAGCGCGATAAGATTGGCTAATGACTCAATCGCTAATCCGTGCTCGTGGGCTAACCAAAAAATTTGGTGACTTCACCGCTGTTAACGGGATCGATTTTGATGTTGTTAAGGGCGAATCCTTTGGGCTACTAGGTCCTAACGGCGCCGGCAAATCCACGGCAATGCGGATGATCGGTGCTACTTCACAGCGCACATCAGGTGAGCTAACAATTTTGGGTAAAGATCCAGAGCAATTTGGTCCACAAATTCGCGCCCACCTTGGCGTTGTGCCACAGCAAGATAATTTAGATACTCACTTAAGTGTTACTGACAATCTGTATATTTATGGACGTTACTTCGGGTTAAGCCGTAAATTTCTTAAAGGGAAGATTGAAGAACTTTTGACCTTTGCCCAACTAGAAGAGAAGCGCAATGCCAAAGTCGAATCGCTAAGTGGCGGCATGAAGCGTCGCTTAACTATTGCGCGCGCACTCGTCAGCGAACCTGAAATTTTAATGCTCGATGAACCAACCACAGGTTTAGATCCACAAGCCCGCCATATTTTGTGGGATCGCCTCTTTAGGCTGAAAGAAGATGGCGTAACGCTATTGATAACCACCCACTTTATGGATGAGGCAGAACAGCTCTGTGATCGCCTGGTTGTGATGGATAAAGGCGCAATCATGGCCGAAGGAAGTCCGGCACAACTGATTAAAGATTATTCGACTAAAGAAGTTCTTGAGGTCCGTTTTGGCTCAGAACGTAATGCACATATGGCAGATGAATTACGCCAGCTCTGTGATCGCATTGAAGAGTTACCAGATCGCATCTTGATGTACACCGAAGATGGTGAAGAGCTCCTTGAGCGTGTTTATAAGAAGGGCTTCCACCCAAAGACTTCACTTGTCCGTCGCAGTTCACTTGAAGATGTATTTCTGCGCTTAACTGGAAGAACGCTTGTAGATTAATGAGTACTTTCCAAACCAGACAAGGTTCTCTTAAAATTGTTGATGCCGCCAAAGTTGCTGCGCGCGGTGCCATATTTGTTACTGAAGCACGCCTGCGCGCAATGCTCAAATGGGTCTGGTTAATTCTTTCGATTGCTATCGCTAACCCTGTTCTTTATCTCGTTTCAATTGGGCTTGGTCTTGGCTCATATATTGATAAGAACGCTGGTGCAATGGGCGTTGACGGAGTTTCATACCTAACTTTTCTCGCACCGGCGCTTTTAGCAACCGCCGCCATACAAGGTGCGATGGATGAGAGCGTTTATCCAACTCTCGAAGGTTTTAAATGGAATAAGACTTTCTTCTCAATGAATGCAACCCCCTTAAGCGGCAATCAAATTGCGGTGGGCGTCTTCTTCAATAGTTTGATCCGAACCATCTTTACTGCTGTTATCTACTGGTTGGTGATGTTGGCTTTTGGAGTACTAGAAACTCCGCGGGCTTGGCTAGCAATCTTTACCGCCGTAATGGCTGGAGCCGCCTTCGGTGCGCTTATGCAAGCGTTAGCTGGTTTTCTTGAGAATGAAAATGTCTTTTTTACGATAGTAGAGCGCTTCATAGTTATGCCGCTCTTCTTATTCTCTGGAACTTTCTATCCTCTGACAAATATGCCGATATTTCTGCAGTGGATTGGCTGGATTTCACCTCTGTGGCACGCAACTGAATTGGGCCGTTGGCTAACCTACGGTTCTGAAATATCTACACCGATGCTCCTAACCCACTTTATCTTCTTAAATTCAATTCTTATCTTCGGGCTAATCGCATCGCGCCGGATCTTTACTAAAAGGTTAGGCAAATAATGATTATTTCAACCGCGGTCGCTATCGCAGAAGCGCGCATGGGTAAGCCTGGCGAAAAGTATTACTCAGGACGCTCCAGGGCGATTATGGAGCGCGCATACATTGCTTTTAAATCATCGACTTGGCTAATTGTTTTTTCAGGCTTCGTTGAACCTGTTCTCTTTCTACTCTCCTTTGGCTATGGTCTTGAAAATCTAGTTGGAGATATGACGGTTGCTGGCCAACCCGTTGGATACGTTGCATTTATTGCACCAGCGCTTCTAGCAACGAGTGCAATGAATGGCGCGATTTATGACTCGACTATGAATGTTTACTTTAAAATGAATCACGACCGGGTTTACCACGGGATGCTCGCCACCTCGCTTGGGCCAATGGATGTTGCGCTCGGGGAGATTAGCTGGGCGCTGCTTCGGGGATTTTCTTATGCGGTTGGCTTCATGGCTGTTGTTGTTCCACTTGGATTGGTTCCAAGTATGTGGGGCATCTTGGCAATTCCTGCCGCGGTCTTAATCGCCTTTGGTTTTGCATCCTTCGGTATGGCTGTTACTTCATATATGAAATCATTCCAACAACTAGAAGTGATAAATGTTTTCTTACTTCCGATGTTCTTATTCTCAGGATCTTTCTACCCACTGTCAGTATTTCCTGAGTGGCTGCAGACGGTAATTAGGCTCTTCCCGTTAGCGCATGCCATTGATTTAGTTCGTGGGCTGACTCTTGGAAATATCTCCTGGGGGCTTATGCAACATGTGATGTACTTCGTGGTGATGATTATCGTCGGATTATTCTTTACGACCAGGCGCCTTAACGCCTTATTTATGCGCTAACTTGCTAGCTGCAATCCCAAATAAGCAGCAGCTAGCCCAAAACCAAGCGAGAAGCCCAAGTTAATAGCGATCCGTCTATAGCGTTTTAACTCAAAGCCGAGATAAATGTCGAGCATAAAAGTTGACCAAGTCGTAAAGGCGCCAGCAAATCCAACCGCGATGAGATCTTGTATATCTTCATTTCTAGCAAGGGTTAGGCCGATGATAAATGAGCCAATTACATTAACTAGAAAGGTCCCATATGGCTTATCGGTGTATTTTCGGATGTATTGATCAACTGCAAAGCGCGCTGGAGCGCCAATAGCAGCGCCAAAAATTACATACCAGGTATTCATTTACGCACCGGAATCAATTTGCGGCTAAGCGGTAAAACAAGAAGAATAATTAAGATACTTAAGAAGATATTCTCAGCTAAGAAGAGCGCGCCTCCTGAGATTGGTTGCACCGCTTGCATAGTCACGGCTGAGAAAGTTGTCAGGCCTGCACAAAAACCCGGAAGTAAAAGGTGGCGCAGCTCTGTGTTTCCGCAACGCTCCATCAGAACTACTAGCGCACTAGCTAGCGCCACTCCTAATAAATTTGCAGCAAGTGTTCCATTTCGATCATCAGGAATTACGACCGATAGCCCAGACCGAACTAAAGTTCCTGCTACGCCGCCTACGGCGACCAATAGCAGTGACTTCATCTCTAGTTGCGCTTTTCTCTCTTTAAAAGGCCGGCGAACATGCGCGCTGGATCGTATTTAATATCAACAACGCGTTCTTTCATCGGAATGATTGCATTATCGGTGATCTTGATGTGCTCTGGGCAGACCTCAGTACAGCACTTGGTGATGTTACACATTCCCAAGCCATGCTCTTCTTGTGCGGTTCGCTTACGGTTTTTCAAGATATCAAGTGGGTGCATATCTAATTCAGCGATACGGATAAAGAAGCGTGGTCCTGCGAAGGACTTTTTATTCTCTTCGTGATCACGAATTACGTGACAGGTGTCCTGACATAAGAAACACTCAATGCACTTACGGAATTCTTGTGAGCGCTCGACATCGATTTGTTCCATGCGCGCTTGACCAGGCTTGAGATCTTTAGGTGGCTCAAAAGCTGGAATCTCCATAGCTTTCTTATAGTTAAAGGAGACATCTGTGACGAGGTCTTTAATAACCGGGAAGGCGCGAAGCGGGGTAACGGTGATGGTTTCGCCTTCTTCAAACGAGGCGACTTGTGTCATACAAGCAAGGCGAGGCTTGCCGTTGATCTCCATTGAACAAGAACCACATTTTCCTGCCTTGCAATTCCAGCGGACTGCCAGGTCGCCCATTTGGGTGGCTTGCACGCGGTGAATTACATCGAGGACTACTTCGCCTTCGTTGACATCTACCTGTACATCTTTAAGTCCACCGTCACTTGCATCTCCTCGCCAAATGCGAAGGTTTAATTTGCGTGCCATTAGTTGGAACCGCCTTTCGCAATTTCTTCCGGTGTCATGTATTTCTTTAGTTCATCAACTTCGAAGAGATCAAATAGCTCTTTTGGCATAAATGGAAGCGTTTGTTTGCGCACGCTCACTTGAGTGCCATCGAAAGATGCGATGTGGTTGTACTGGCGCCATCCTGAATCCATACCTGGGAAATCATCACGCGTGTGACCACCACGAGACTCTTCGCGGCTAATCGCAGATTTTGCAGTGCTCTCGGCGACTAACAACATGTTGTCGAGATCGAAAGCTAGGTGGAAGCCTGGGTTGAACTTACGTCCACCCGATACCGCAACATTTGCACTGCGCTTTCTAATCTCTGCAATCTTTTCAATCGCTTCTTTTAACTCAGTACCAGTGCGGATAATGCCCACCAAGTTATGGGTTATTTCTTGCAATTCTGAATGAAGTGAATATGAGTTCTCTCCACCTGTGCGCGCAAATGGAGCTTCAATACGCGCAGCCGCTGCGGCCGCTGTTGCATCCGATACAGATGCGGTGCTGTTCTGCTTAACGTAAGCAGCTGCACCCATTCCGGCGCGACGACCAAAGACCAAGAGATCTGAAAGTGAGTTTCCTCCTAGACGATTTGATCCGTGCATTCCGCCAGCTACTTCGCCCGCGGCAAATAAACCCGGAACACCGACTGCTGCTGCAGTATCTGGTTCAACTTCAACGCCACCCATTACGTAGTGGCAAGTTGGGCCAACTTCCATCGCCTCTTTTGTGATGTCAACGCCGGCGAGTTCGTAGAACTGGTGCCACATAGATGGCAAGCGCTTCTTAATGATTTCAGCGGAGATACGCTTTGAAACATCTAAGAAAACGCCGCCGTGCTCGGTACCGCGACCGGCTTTAACTTCTGTGTTAATGGCGCGTGCGACTTCATCGCGCGGTAACAACTCTGGCGGACGGCGATTGTTATCTTGATCTTCATACCAACGATCTGCTTCTGCTTCATTATCGGCATACTTATCCTTAAATACATCTGGGATGTACTTAAACATAAAGCGCTCACCGAGATTATTTGTAAGAATTCCACCCTCGCCACGAACAGATTCAGTGACTAAAATTCCGCGTACTGATGGCGGCCAAACCATTCCAGTTGGATGGAATTGTAGAAACTCCATATCAACTAAATTAGCGCCAGCCTTAAGAGCAAGGGCATGGCCATCGCCAGTACCTTCCCAAGAGTTAGAAGTAATTTTAAAGGTCTTTCCGACGCCACCGGTTGCGATGATTACTGCAGGTGCTTCAAATAAAATTTCTGAACCGGATTCGCGCCAGTAACCATATGCGCCAGCTATCTTGCCGTTCTCTTTTAAAATCTCAGTGATTGTTAGCTCAGCAAAAACTTTAATATGTGATTCGTAATCACCATGTTCGCGCTTATCAGCTTGTTGCAGAGCAACAATCTTCTGTTGCATCGTGCGAATTAATTCAAGTCCAGTGCGATCTCCAACGTGCGCTAGGCGGGGATATTCGTGTCCGCCGAAGTTTCGTTGGCTAATTTTTCCTTCTTTAGTGCGATCAAAGAGCGCGCCCCACATTTCAAGTTCCCAGATGCGATCTGGAGATTCTTTGGCGTGTAGTTCTGCCATTCGGAAGTGATTTAAAAACTTTCCGCCGCGCATAGTGTCGCGGAAATGAACCATCCAGTTATCGTTCGAATTGGCATTTCCCATTGATGCCGCTGCGCCACCTTCGGCCATAACGGTATGGGCCTTGCCAAATAAGGATTTACAGATAATTGCTACGCGTAAGCCTGATTCGCGAGCTTCTACCGCTGCGCGTAAACCAGCGCCGCCTGCGCCAATTACAAGAACGTCATACTTGTAACGCTCGAGAGTTGCTTTCTCTGTACTCATATTTATTGACATCCCTTAGAAGAAGTAGAAATTGGTCCAGGCGCCAGTTGCGACTTGGCGAACATAGATATCGGCAAAGGCAACAGCGGCGAGCGAATACCAAGCAAATTGCTGATGTTTATGATTGAGAGCGGAAACCCAATTCCATAACTTGTAGCGAACTGGGTGCTTAGAGAAGTGCTTCAATCGTCCACCAATTGTGTGGCGGCAAGTATGACAAGATAATGAATAGAACCAGAGCATCGTCGTACTTAACACGAGAACAAGTGAGCCAACGCTCATATGTCCCCATTCACCATCAACGCTCTTAAATGAAATGATTGCGTCGTAAGTCAGAATTACGTTAAAGACCAAACCTGCGTAGAAGAACCAACGGTGTGTGTTCTGCAAAATTAGTGGGGCCCGAGTCTCGCCTGTGTATTTGCTGTGTGGCTCTGCAACCGCGCAAGCAGGTGGTGATAACCAGAATGATCGGTAATAAGCCTTGCGGTAGTAATAGCAAGTCATTCTAAATCCAAGTGGGAAGATCAAAATAATTAGCGCTGGTGAAAGTGCAAAGTTGAAAATTTCAGCGCTTACTGGCGTCCATCCCAAAATCACTGCTTCAGGTACGCAAGCCTCTGAAAGACATGGTGAATAGAAAGGAGAGATCAAATGGTCTTTGTAATAATTCGCACCTTCAAATGCCCGAAAAGTTGCATAGACAATGAAGCTAAATAAAACACCAAAGGTGATTGCAGGTTCTAGCCACCACTTATCTGTGCGAAGCGTGCGCTCTTTAATTTTGGCGCGGCTTGGAGAAAATACTCCAGACATTTCTACCCCTTTAGGCCTTTTACAGGATTGATGTTCACTAAGGAGAAGTGTGCGCTTCTTAGGCAAAAGTGGCTAGGCGTAACCCTGCAGTCAGGGTATGAAGTCAGCCACAGGTTGAAGAAAACTGGCGGAGGGCGTGGGATTTGAACCCACGAAACTTTCGTTTGCCGGTTTTCAAGACCGGTGCACTCGGCCGCTATGCGAGCCCTCCGTGGGAGAGGTTACCTGAACTTGGTAAGCATTAAAAATCGAGAGAAATTACTGCGGAAGTTCGAGAAGTTTTTCAATAACTGCTGCTACTCCATCTTCCTTGTGTGAAGGAGCCACATCTTTCGCATTTGCTGGGCCTGCAGGGTGGCCATCGATCATTGCATATGAGCGCCCCGTCCATTGCAGCATTGAAAAGTCATTTGGGTTATCCCCGAAGGAAACGCAATCATCTGCAGTTAATCCAATACGCGCTGCCATCATCGCCAAGGTTTCACCTTTAGAAACACCTAGCGCAGAGATTTCAAGAAGTGAATCATTACTCGCAGAGTGTGTGACATTTACGAATCCCTGCAGTACTGGAGTTGCTATCGCCAACATTTCATCAGCAGAAATTTCTTCCTGCGAAAGTCGCGCTAGCAATTTTAGTGCTGGGCGGTTTGTTACTGTATTGATTGTTTCTACACCAACATCATCCATTCCGATATCCCAACGTGGGATGTAGGCCTTCTCGCGATGGAAGTGATCGTTAGATTCAACAGCGAATGAAACATTTGGAATTGTTTCGCGCAAAACATCAACTGCTCTCTGCAATTCAGCGGGTTGAATCATCCACTGTTCTAGAACTTTATCGTTGTGCAGGTCGTAGATAACTCCGCCGTTGCAACAAATTGCACTTCCAAAATCAAATGCTTCGCGTATATCTCCCATCCAGCGAGGAGGCCGCCCGGTGACGAAGAAAATTTCTACACCAAGATCGTGGGCTTTGGTAAAGGCAGCTATGGTGCGGCGTGAAATTGCGCCATTGTGAGGAACGATGGTGCCATCTAAATCTGTTGCAATTAATTTGGGGCGGCGATCACTCACACAAGCTCAAATCTCTTCATCCCGAGGAATGGTTGAAGCGCCGCTGGCACATTTACTGTTCCATCAGAATTTTGATGATTCTCAAAAATCGCCACAATCATGCGAGGAATCGCAACTAAAGTGCCATTTAAAGTCGCAACCGCCTTGGTTCCGTCGGCATCTTTATATCTAATATTTAAGCGACGGGCTTGGAATTCGGTGCAATTAGAAGTACTTGTCACTTCTCGGTAGGCGCTTTGTGTAGGAATCCAAGCCTCAATATCAAATTTACGAGTTGCACTTGATCCTAAATCACCGGATGCAACATCAATGACTCGGAATGGAATTTCCATTGCGTTAAGAAAATCTTTCTCCCATTGCAAGAGGCGTGCATGCTCTGCTTTTGCTTCTTCGGGCTTGCAGAAAGAGAACATTTCAACTTTATCAAATTGGTGGACGCGAATAATGCCGCGCGTATCTTTGCCATAACTTCCTGCTTCGCGACGAAAACATGATGAATATCCGGCATAACGAAGTGGAAGCTTTTCTGCAGGGAGAACTTCATCCATGTGATAAGCCGCAAGCGGGACTTCGCTTGTGCCGACTAAGTAATAGCCATCTTTCTCTAAATGATAAACATTCTCGGCGGCCTGTCCAAGAAAACCAGTGCCTTCCATTGCTGCTGGCTTGACCAGAACTGGTGGGATCACCGGGGTAAATCCCGCTTTTAGCGCGCTTTGAATCGCGTAGTTAACTAGGGCAAATTCCAACATCGCACCGACGCCAGTTAAATAGTAGGAACGAGAACCAGAAACTTTTGCGCCCCGCTCGGTATCGATTGCACCTAGTAACTTGCCGAGTTCAACGTGATCCTTTGCTTCAAATCCATCTTTAGTAAAATCGCGTGGCGTTCCGACATTTTCAATTATTACAAAGTCTGCTTCTCCGCCAATTGGAGCTTCTGGATCTAAAAGGTTTGATAGTTGCATGGCAAGTGCGTTTGCTTTTAATTCAACTTCTGCACGCTTTGCATCTGCAGCTTTAACACTTTCGGCAAGGGATTTGGC
>JBIJCP010000138.1:0-3052 GCA_044344635.1 Candidatus Planktophila sp.
CCTGGTCCAGCTACAGTTCCTATTTTTGCAACGATTCCACGAGCAACATTTCCGGCTGGCAGAAGATGATCAGGTAGCAAACTCGGAACGATTGCTGCTCCGGCGGGTGCGCCGAATGCATCGCCCAGACCCATTAGAAAAACTAATAATCCAATCGCCCAAAGTGGCATATCTGCTGCTGAGATTATTACCAAGATTAAAGCGATCAAACCGCGGAATGCATCAGCGCTAATCATTACCCATTTGCGCGGAAGTCGATCCGACCAAACTCCACCCGCGAGAGTAAAGATGGTTCCTGCGAAGACACGAGATGCCAGGATCAGACCCAGGTCTGTTGCGGTACCGCCATTATCGAGAACGCTAATTGCTAAAGCGATAGGAAAGGCGGATGAACCGACTACGAAAATTAGCCCTGAAATGAAGAAGTTACGGTAATCCTTATAAGAGAAAAGAGCGCCGGGTTCGAAATATCTTTGCAGCATTTCTAAACCGACGCCCCTTTAACTAAATTATGCGGAAGGCTTCGCCTTACGAGAAGACATAACTCTATCTATAATTCCGTACTCAACTGCTTCAGCAGCGGTAAGAATCTTGTCGCGCTCGATATCTTTCTCAATCTCTTCGATAGTTTTATTCGAGTGCTTAGCCAGCATCGTCTCGAGTAATCCACGCATACGCATGATTTCGCGGGCTTGAATTTCGATATCAGATGCCTGTCCCCCGCCTTCAGATGAGGGCTGGTGGATCAGAATTCGTGAATGCTCAAGTCCGTAGCGCTTACCTTTTGTACCGCCAGCCAAGATGATCGCGGCGGCAGATGCTGCTTGGCCGAGACAAATGGTTGTGATATCTGGGCGAACAAATTGCATAGTGTCATAAATCGCAGTGAGCGCTGTAAATGATCCACCAGGTGAGTTGATGTAGATCGAAATATCGCGATCTGGGTCCATTGATTCAAGGGTAAGCAGCTGTGCCATTACATCGTTGGCAACTGTGTCATCAATTGGTTGGCCCAAAAAGATAATGCGCTCTTCAAATAACTTTGTATATGGATCTAAGCGCTTGTAGCCATAGGCGGTCTTTTCTTCAATAGTTGGAAGAACATAGCGGTTGGTGATCTCTTGGATATCTTTCATTACTTCTTACCTCCCGCGATTTGTCCATCGTTTGTTGCGATGTGATCGATAAATCCGTATGCAAGGGCATCTTTTGCATTAAACCAATTGTCGCGATCTGAATCGGCGATAATTTTCTCAAGTGGTTGACCTGTGTGCTTGGCATTTAATTCAGACATCGTCTGCTTTGTGATCGCCATTTGTTCTGCCTGAATGCGGATATCAGTTGCGGTTCCGCCGATTCCGCCAAGTGGTTGGTGCATCAAGATTCTTGCATTTGGCGTTGCGTAACGTTTTCCAGGTGCACCGGCGGTGAGAATAAATTGGCCCATTGATGCAGCCATTCCCATTGCAACTGTTGCAACATCGTTCTTGATGTAATGCATGGTGTCATAAATTGCCATACCAGCGGTTACTGATCCGCCAGGTGAGTTGATGTAAAGATAAATATCTTTCTCAGGATCTTCTGCTGCGAGAAGGAGCATCTGTGCACAAATTGCATTTGCCATCTCATCACGAAATTCGCCCGCAAGAAAAATGATTCGCTCGCGCAACAAACGGTTATAGACATTGTCATCTAGCCAGTTCCCGCCATTTGCAGCGACGCGTGCGTTCTGCCCGGCCGACTGTGGGTATTGATAATCCACGTGATCCTCCTGATTGATTACTTCTTTATATGTAGTGACCTTAACAATGCCTGAGACTAAATGCTTCCCAAATATGATCAAAAGGGGTGCAAATCTGCCCTTGTTCGCTCAGGGCAGAGCCGAGCCATTATGAGACGGTCAATTTGAGCAGGTAAGTCTTTTTCCCATCCGTGAGCGAGATTGAAGTCGTTCCTTTTTTTCGCAGGGTCAGTGAGGGATAAGTTTCATAGGAAGAATTAGGCCCTCCGGGTACAAACTTGGCGATCTTTCGATCTATAACTTTACCGATCCAGATCTCAGGATTCTTAACGGTAAATACAACAGCGCTCTTTCGCTTCACTTTGATCGACTTCGCCTTTAACGGGTTAACCATCTTCGGTGGCAGAAGTGATGTAGCAGCCTTTTGTGGCTCTGCGATAACCGTTGGTGTTTCTGTGCCATTTGCTGCAAGTGCGCCACCGATAGCAAGGGAGGCCGTGAGCGTTGCGACTAGAAAGGATCGAACCATCACTAGGTGCATCTGCAACCTCAAATCTTGATTGGAAAGATCAACCTACTGGAAAAATTATGCCTCTGGAAGAGATTGAGCAGGTTCAGAAACAGGTGAACTTTGTGGGCGAAGTGCTTCTAGGTCGACCTTATTTCCAGATTTATCTACGACATTTACACGACCGAGGACGCCCGCCAGCGCTTTAGTGCGAGATACCTCTGCGACTAGCTGTGAAATCTGTCCTGCATCTTGCAGTTGTTTAGCGAACTGCTCTGGCGGCATTCCGTAACGTTGTGATGTGCGAATCAAATATTCAGTTAACTCAATCTCATTTACCTGCACTTCTTCAGCTTTAACGATTGCATCAAGAAGGAAATCAGATTTGATAGATGCACGAACTTCGCCATCAACTTCAGCGCGATGTGCAGCATCTTCTAGTCGGCCTTCGCCTTCTAGATGTTGGTGCACTTCATCTTCAACCAACTTATCGGGAACCGGAATATCTAAATCATCAATCATCTTCTTTAAAAGAAGGTCACGTGCTTGTGCCCCCTGTTCAAGCGCCTTCACGCGCTTAAGGCGTTCTGTGAAATCAGCCTTCAATTCTGTAATTGTGTCGAACTCAGATGCCAACTTTGCAAAGGCATCATCCACTGGTGGGAGTTCACGCTCTTTGACAGCCTTTAACTTGATTTCGACATCGCCTTTTTCGCCATCCTTTTGGCCAACGAGCTGTGTTTCAAAGTTCTTCACATCCCCGGCTTTCATTCCAATGAGAGCAGCATCTAGACCGTCGATCA
>JBIJCP010000026.1:0-11020 GCA_044344635.1 Candidatus Planktophila sp.
AATTTCACGATCGGCAGCAGATTTAAATGAGCGAAGGTGACGGGCCTCAATCCCAAAGCTCGCCATCTCAGCGACCGCCGTTGCTACTGATAGCGCATCGCCATCGTAATGACGGCCACGAAGAGCGATAAATCCAAATGACTCTAGTTCCACTAACTGTGCATCTTTTAGGCCGCTCGCCTTAAGTAACTCTTCGCGCGATAGGCGCAGGTCAGAGTTTGCACCAAATGATTCCGGGGATGAGTCCGCATCAACGCTGGTGAGCGCGGGGCGTGGAGTCGCTACACCCCCGTTTACCGCCGGTTCAAGTCCGCGGTCGAGCGCTTCCAGATTCTCTTTGATGACTCGAAGTGGAAGATACTGATCACGTTGCAATAGCAGTACATAGCGGAGACGATCTAGATCTGCTGCGGTGAATTTGCGATAGCCAGATGGCGTGCGTTGCGGCTCTATCAAGCCCTCTGACTCCAAGAAGCGGATCTTCGAGATCGTAATATCCGAAAAATCTCCTCGCAGCTTGGTAAGAACTTCACCGATGCTCAAGTACGCGCGGGCTGGAACGCTCATTTACTACTCCCCTAGTTAGATTTTATAATTTTTTATTATTTTTTACGTGCTGAAATAAAGATAAGGTGAAACTTGCCAATCTGGATCTCGTCTCCAGATTGCAGTGTTGCGTTTTTAAGTAATTGATTATTGATATATGTTCCGTTGAGACTTCCTAGATCAGTAAGAATAAAACCCGCATCAATACGCTCAATTACAGCGTGTGATCGTGAAACAGTGACATCGTCTAGAAATATCTCACTCTCAGGTGAACGTCCTACAGTCGTGCGATCTAGATCAAGTAAGTAGCGCGCTCCCTTGCTTGCGCCGCGATGAACAACCACCATCGCTTTCTCGGGAGAACCATTTAAAACTGTCTCTACTGCCGCTTTATCTGATGGGGCTAGGGTTGCTAAGAGCGAAGATAACGCGCTCTCGGGGGATGCATCCACTACCGTTCTCAATCCGAGATGGAGAGTGCTCGTGAGTTCGCTATTTTCTGGCGCTTTCTCCATTGCCGCTCCCCTTCCTTCAATATCTTTTCTATCTACTCGGTCAGGTTCAACTTCTACCTGAGGCTGACATTAGGGTGAGAGCGGCAAGAAATCAAGCGATAATCGGATGAGAAAATCTCTTAAAAGAAGCGTGAATTTACGCGGTAATTTGACGGTACTGCTCAGGAGATAGTAAGCCGCTAGGTGGCGCTGCGACCTCGATATCAGCTAGCCAACCTGAACCGTAGGGCTCGGAGTTAACTGTCTCTGGCGCTTGACTGAGCGAATCGTTGACTGCGACAACTTTTCCAGTTACTGGTGCAAAGATTTCTGAGACGCTCTTCGTGGATTCTACTTCTCCGCAAACTTTATCTGCAGTTACGCTCTCCCCCACCTTCGGAAGCTGCACATAAACGATATCGCCCAACGCACCTTGTGCGTAATCAGTAATTCCCATGCGATAGACGCCGGTTGAGATCTCGTTAACCCACTCGTGCTCTTTGGTATATTGCAAACCATCAGGTATCAGCGACATGAGAACTCCTCAAAGATTGAAATCTACCGCGCCACTCTAATGGCGCGCACTCCAGTTAGGAAATAGGAGGCGCCGGTAAAGAGATAGAGGCCTACTCCCCACCATGTAAAACTCCACGCGAAGATATATGCCAACGTACCCGCCCAGCCTGAATCTAGCGCTAAGAGAAGAAAGGGAAATGCGTATAGGAGATTAAATGTGGCAGCTTTACCGAGATAAGAAACCTTAAGTGGGGCTAGAGACTTTGCGGTCAGAGCTAGCGTAAGCGCTCCAAGAATTAGATCTCTTCCGAGCAATAATGCAATTACCCAAAGGGGAATCGCATCGCGCAGGTATAGAACGATCAAGGTAGCAACTATGTAGAGTCGATCTATCGCAGGATCGGCGATCTCGCCAAAGCGCGACTCCTGGCCCCAAGCCCGGGCCAACTTCCCATCTAGGTAATCAGTCGCCCCACCGATAGCCAGGGTTAAAATCGCCCAACCATCTGCCTCTAGATAAAGGGCGAGATAGATAAAGAGCGGAACCCCCAGTGCCCGAAGGCCGGTCAGGGCATTTGGGATATTGAGGAGTTTGGGTTTGGCCATTAATCGCGTTCTTTGACTCGGATCGCAACCTGGACAGGAGTGCCTGGAAAACCAAACTCCTCGCGAAGACGGCGTTCAATGAACCTGCGATATGAAGCTTCGATCCAGCCGCTCGAAAAGACTACAAACTTAGGTGGTGCAATACCTGCTTGCGTTGCATAGTAAATCTTTGGTTGTTTGCCGCCACGAACCGGTGGTGGAGTTGCACCGATAAGTGCGCCAAGGAATGAGTTGAGTTTGGCGGTGGGCACACGTCGCTCCCAACTATCTATTGCGGTGCGAAGCGCTGGGGCTAAACGATCTCTGTGCCAACCAGTTTTAGCTGCCACATTGACTCGTTGCGCCCATTCGACTTGATCCAAGTGGCGATCGATCTCGCGATCCAATTGGTTACGACGATCCTCATCAACTAAATCCCACTTATTCATCACGATCACCATCGCCTTGCCCGCTTCTTCAACCATGGTGATAACCCGTAAATCCTGCTCTGAGATTGGCACTGATGCATCGAGTACAACAACTGCACACTCACATCTTTCAAGTGCCGCCTGAGTTCTCAAGGTTGCGTAATAATCTGTACCGCTTGCCTGATTTGCTCTCTTCCGTAAACCCGCAGTATCGATAAAGCGCCAGGTCGAACCACCGAATTCAATTAACTCATCTACAGGATCACGTGTCGTACCTGCAACATCATCGACGATAGAACGATTTTCACCAGCTAAGGCATTTAGCAAACTTGATTTACCTACATTTGGACGACCGATCAAAGCGATCTTGCGGTAACCATCTTGCGTTTGCGCGCCTCCGACCTCAGGCATTTGAGAGACAATGTAATCCAGCAGATCGCCGCTGCCGCGACCATGAAGTGCTGAAACAAATCTTGGTTCACCTAGCCCTAGATTCCAGAGCGCATGCGCATCTGCCTCATCCACATCGCTATCAACTTTATTGGCGATCAAAACCATCGGCTTCTTCACTTTACGAAGTTCTTGAACCAAGATGTCATCTTCATCGAGAGCGCCCACATGTGCATCTACAACAAAGGCGAGAACATCTGCTTCTTGCATCGCGAGTTCTGCAGATGCGCTAACTTGCACAGAGATTCCATCAGGTTGTGATTCCCAACCCCCAGTGTCCATAACAATAAATCGTCGCCCGCCCCATTCGCACTCATACTGAACGCGATCACGAGTTACGCCGGGGGTATCTTCGACGATCGCTTCACGCCGACCAATAAAACGATTGATTAGAGTAGATTTTCCGACATTTGGTCGCCCCAAGATTGCGACAATCGGCAGTCCTAACAGTGAGCGTTCTTTCAATAACTCCCAAACCCAATCAGCGGTCTCTTCAAGTGTTAAATCAGTTGAGTCAATTAAAACTGCGTCCAGTGCTTTAGCAAGCGGTGAAGTAGCTCGCGTGGAATCAATCTGATCACGCGCTGCAAGGGATTGCCCAACATCGGAAGGAGATGAATCGATCTCTGCTGATCTGCGTTCGGCACGCGCTGCAATATCTGCTTGCAAATAAATTTTTAGAGCAGCATCAGGAACGACAACAGTTCCAATATCGCGACCTTCGACAACAATTCCACGATCCGCAGCTGCAATAAATTTTCTTTGCACGATAAGCAATTCGGCACGCAATTCGGGAATAGCGCTATATTTACTAACTGCATTAGTAACTTCGTCGGAGCGAATCTCAGAATTAACGCAGACATCTCCGACGAAAACTTCTGGCTTTGCAGGATTTGCAATAAAACGAAGTGGAAAACGTTTCAACGCAGCTAATATCTCCGGGGCGCTTTCAATATTTTCACGAAGGGCGAGCCAGGTCATTGCGCGATAAAGTGCGCCGGTATCTAAGTAATCCCAGCCAGCGCGCTGTGCCACCGCTTTAGCGGTACTAGATTTACCGGCACCGCTTGGGCCATCGATAGCTACGACGATCATTTACTTACATCCCATCGTTGCTTGCGGATATCAAATTTAATTCACGCAGTAGTTATTCTATCTCGGTGCGTGAACGTTCCATCCCGATCCAATCAAATGCGCACTTAGAACTTTGGCATCGCTCTTGGAAAGTGCGAGGGTGATCAGCCCCGTGAACTGCCCTGGTGAGTGCTCAATGGTGAGATCTTCGATATTGACATTTGCCTTGGCGCATTCGCCGACAAGTGCTGCTAATTGGCCGGGTTTATCTTCAATCACAACCGGCAGATATGTATATTCACGAGCCACTCCCCCGTGCTTACCTGGGATTAAAGAACGTCCATGATTTCCCTTCTCTATAAATGAAGAGACTGAAGCGTTGCTCTTAAGTGCTTCTATTAACGCTGCAAGATCGCTTTGTAGACTTATCAACAGTGGAGTGATCTCAGCGGAGTTTGAAGCTAAGATCTCATCCCAAAGCGCTGGGTCTGAGGCGGCGATTCTCGTTGTATCTCGTAGACCAGCCCCAGAAAGTTCTAGCGCTGCGCGATCCCCCGAAATCAACTGTCCTGCCAATAACGAGGCGACAGCCTGAGGTAAGTGCGAAATCAGGGCAACGGCGCGATCGTGCTCAGCAGCCTGCATCGCCACCGGCACCGCGCCGAGGGCCTTAATCAGCCAGAGTCCGTATGTGAGAAGCTCTGGGTCTACCGGCTTGCCATCTAGGCCATTTGGAATGTAAACCCAGGTGCGAGATTGGAAGAGATCGGCTCGAGCTGATTCGGCTCCGCCCACTTCTCGGCCAGCCATTGGATGGGTAGCCAAAAAATTTTCTGAAGGAATCTCTGATCTCGATACATCAAGTAGAGGTTTAGTTTTTACACTACCGATATCTATAAATTTAGATCCTGGGTTGATTGAATACTCGCCATTTAGCACTTGCGAAAGGTGGCTACTTGGCAGAGCAAAGATCGTTAACTCTGGCTCTTTCAAATCTTGCGATTTCACTAGATCTCGAGCCAAAAGCTGAGCCCGCGGATCGATATCGCGCATATCAACTTCGACCCCGTGAGTAACGAGAGCCAATCCAATTGAGGTGCCAATCAAGCCTGAGCCGACTATGCGAACCTTCTGAAAAGGGGCCGATGCGCTTGAAGAAATCTCCATTTTGAAGGTTTCAGCTCTTATTGGGCGATATCTCTACGCAAGGATTTAGCTGCTCCGAGGTAGATATGGGAGATTTCGCTCTTTTTGAGCGCTGTTTCAACGTGGGCCATGACTCTAATGGTGCGCTCAAGTGCGCCCGGAACATCGATTTCTACGCTGCAGATCAGCGGCACTTCGCTAAATCCAAGTTCGCGAGCCGAACCAGCAGGGAATGCAGCATTTAGATCTGGGCTCACGGTGAAGATCACCGAAATGACTTCCTCGGCAGTGATCTGGTTAGCCCTCAGCATTTCGGTCAGGAGTTCCTTCGTGGCATCGCCAATGGCAGCTGCGGTGTTGGCTGCAGCTTGAGTTGCTCCCCGAATTGCTCTGACGCTGGACATTGGTAAATCGTACTCCCTACCTTCAGATCTATGCGGTATTTATAACTAAACAAGTTTTTTTGCTGTCAAATCGATATAACCGTTTTCAAAAGTTTGAAGAATTCCCCACCTCAGACCACCGCAACAAACCCTCAAAACCTTAATATCGATAAAGATATTTAATTAAGAGAGATGACGCTAGATTTTCTGGTTGAATATCGATAAAACTCTATTTTCTGCGCAACCCATGACAGTATAGATATGTCGATATATTGTTTAAACTATTAGGTATTGATTAAGCGTTATAGATCTAAAGCCTTTTGTAGGTTTAGCAATTCACCGCTATTGAGATCTCGCCATCTTCCTTCAGCAGTATCACCCAAGGAGATAGGACCGAACTTCGTTCTGATCAATCGGAGCACCTTAACGTCGACCGCCTCCATCAATCGGCGGATGATGTGATATCGCCCTTCGTGAATGCTGACCTCGATCCACTGAGGTGAGAGCTGCTTGAAGGTGAGAACTCTTCCCATTCCATCCTCGAGCTCGATCCCCTTCAGTAGGACCTTATCGACTCCGGTCGGCAAATTTCCATCAAATTCAATAATGTAGGTTTTCTCCAGTCCGAAGGATGGGTGCGTAGCCCTAAAGGTGAGATCCCCATCGTTGGTGAGAAGAAGCAGGCCCTCTGAGTCCTTATCCAGCCGCCCTACGTGAAAAAGTCGCTCGGTTCGCACGTCAATGAAGTCCGATAATGAAGGTCTTCCTTCTGGGTCGAACATCGAAGACAAAACACCTTTAGGTTTATGAAGTACAAGGTAAGTCTTAGTCAAAGATCGTATAATTGTCTCACCATCTACAGAGACTTTGACTAAATCGGGATCATATTTTGCTCCAAGCTCTCTTACTATGAATCCGTCGACGCTGACTCGTCCATCAATGATCAGTTCGTCGGCCCCGCGACGACTGGTGATTCCAGCGTCGGCGATAATTTTATTCAGGCGCATCTCAGACATTTTGTGGCTATCCATTCTCGACAGTCGCATCCCTACTCCCCCATTAGAGGGTGAGCAAGCTTGAACGACCGAGTCTACGCTAGGGGGTGAGCGTGGCCAAATGGGGTCTTAATCGGTTAAAGACTCAAGAACCTCATCGAGGCGATCAAGATCTGGCAGGTATGGCGCCAGAGCCGGCAGATCATCTAGTGAGTTTAGGCCAAGACGCTCCAGGAAGTAACTCGTCGTCTTATATAGAATCGCGCCTGTTTCAGGCTCAAGGCCATGCTCTTCTACCAAGCCACGAGTGACCAACGTCTTCATAACCGCTTCCACATTTACCCCACGAATCGCCGAGACCCGCGCCCGTGAGACTGGTTGGCGATAGGCGATTACCGCAAGGGTCTCGAGGGCGGCCTGCGTCAATCGATTCTGCTGGCCATCTAGAACAAACTTCTCCACGACCGCCGAACAATCTGGGTTACTGTAGAAGCGCCAGCCCCCGTTGATCGCCTTAAGGCAGAAACCACGACCCTCATACGAGCCAGTCAGATTGGCCAGCGCGGCGACTACCTCATCAACCGTTACGCCTAAGACCGAGGCTAAAGTGAGCTCGGTGACCGGCTCATCCACCACCATCAGGATCGCTTCAATCGAACGTTCAACCTCAGGATTAGACATTTTCGCCCTCTTCTATCTGGTTTGCTGGGATATCAAATTCATCTGTCGCCTCTATCTCGCCCGAATCAGGTCCAGTCCAGCTGATCTGCAGCTCGCCAAGAGCTACCACCTGGTCAAAGCGCAGAACGCCCTGGCGGTAGAGATCAAGGAGGGCCAGGAATCTCGCGACTACTACTAGGGTTGAATCAGCGTCAGAGATCAGATGCCGGAAACTGACGGTGCGGCCCACTCGAAGGGCATCCACCACCCGTTTCGCCTCCTCGGCTACGCTGACCTGGCTGGAGAGAAGGTGTTGAACTGCAACTATTGGCGCAACCTTGGGGGTCAGACACCGTTCAGCGATCGCCGCAAAGCGGGTAGGACCCACGCCAATCAGGACCTCGGGCAGAAGCGCTGAGAGCGCTGGATCAAGGGCCACGACGCGGGCAAATGATTTATCGGCCGCCTCGATCTGCAGGGCAAAGGCCGCGGCGATCTCCTTAAAGGCGCGGTATTGAAGCAGGCGCGCGAAGAGGATATCTCGCGCCTCAAGGAGGGCTAGATCTTCCTCATCTTCCACCTCACCGCTCGGAAGTAGGCGCGCCGCCTTTAGATCGAGCAGGGTTGCAGCTATCACCAAGAACTCAGTCGCTTGGTCTAAGCGCCAGCCCTCACCAGAGGCTTCGAGAGCCCTGATAAATGCGATGAACTCATCGGTGACCATACTGAGTGAGACCTCAGTGATATCCATCTTATGGCGCGAAATCAGCTGGAGCAGTAGGTCAAATGGACCGTCAAAGTTACCGAGATGGACGCTAAAACCTGCGCCGATCTCGACATCCGCGCTTCCTGGCGCAGGCGCAGCGGTTAAGGCGATAGCGCCTTCTGACTCAATATCCACTTGCGAACCTTACTTCTTTACTTGCTCAAAACTGCGCACGGAGCGTAGAGTCGCACCAACGGAAAGAGGTTTCTCGCTTGAACGCTAAATCGACATTTGATGATGATGTGGCATCTACCGCCACCCTCCTTGGGCGCGAACCTAAGAATTTTCCAATTCCGAGCGCTCCAGTTGCCAACCTTGATGCAAAGATCATCTCGATCTTTAACCAGAAAGGTGGCGTTGGAAAGACAACGACCACAATTAACTTAGGTGCGGCTATTGCAGAACTCGGACGCCGCGTTCTCCTAGTCGATTTCGATCCGCAAGGTGGTCTCTCGCTAGGTCTTGGCGTCAATGCTCACGCATTGCCCCTAGAAAATACCGTTTACTACGCGCTGATGACCCCTGATGCAAATATCGATGAGATTGTTTTGAAATCATCGGTTGCAAATCTAGATTTCTTACCTGCCAACCGAGATCTGGGTACCGCTGAGACAACGCTCGGCGCTGAAATCGGTGGACAACAATATTTAAAGCGTGCGCTTGCGCGTCTAAAAGATCGTTACGACGTTATCTTGATTGATTGCCAGCCAACTATGGGACAGCTGACGATTAACGCACTTGTCGCATCTCACGAAGTCATAGTCCCTCTGCAATGCGAATACTTCGCGCTCCACGGTTTCATTGAGTTAAAAGGAAATATCGAGAAAGTTAAGTCCTTCCTTAACCCGGAACTTAACCTGATCGGAATTTTGGCGACTATGTACGAAAAAAAGACTCTCCATAACCGCGAAGTTTTAACTGCCATACTTGAGAAGTATCCTGAGGATGTATTTGAAACTATTATCGCCAAGACGATTCGTTTCTCGGAAACGACCGTTGCTGGTGAACCGATTACAAGTTATGCATCATCATCGGGTGGGGCTGCGTCATATCGCAGACTTGCTCGTGAGCTAATTGCTAGAGGAGGCGCACGATGACACGTAGAGCAAGTTTGCCAGGAGCCGATGAACTATTTCGCGCTAACACCCCTGCACTAAGTGCAGTTCGCCAAGTTGTTGAGGAAGCGCAAGAGGTTGCTAAGCCGATTGGTGTTGGAGCAAATCCAAAGAGCAAAAAAGGCGTACGTTCGACTCCGCGTCGTCGTGTCACAACCGTTGATCGTTCACCTTCAGGTCGTGAAAAACACGATGAAAAAATTACCGTCTACCTATCTCCCGATGAACTCTTTGATCTAGATCAAGCACGCTTAACCCTTCGAGGTGATCTTGGATTAGCAGTCGATCGCGGACGGATCGTACGTGAATCAATCGCAGTGATCGTCGCTGATTTAGAAGCTAAGGGTGATCAGAGCATTCTGGCGCGACGCCTGCGCGGTATTTAATTCGCTCGCGGGTGGGCGCTGGCATATGCCTCGCGCACTTTATCGATAGTAATTAAGGTGTAGATCTGCGTCGTTGTGACAGATGAATGTCCCAGTAACTCTTGCACTACACGAATATCTGCGCCGCCATCTAAGAGGTGCGTTGCATACGAATGTCTAAAAACGTGAGGTGAAACTTTCCCGGTTAAACCTGTTGCGTGCGCTGCATCGATAACCGCCTGCCAGGCACTTTGTCGTGACAACCGAGATCCGCGCGAGTTAAGAAAGAGCGCAACTGTCGCTCGATTGGACTTCGATTTTTCAAGATATGCCGGACGTAGACGGATCACATAGTTCTCAATCGCTTCTTGCGCGTATCTACCTAGCGGCACGATTCGCTCCTTTGAACCCTTGCCACGCAACTTCAAGGTGGTTATCTCATCTCCAGCAAGGGTTGATTTTCCAAGATCTGAAAGGTTTAAACCGACCACTTCGCTCACCCGAGCGCCTGTTCCGTAGAGAACTTCGAGAATTGCGCGGTCACGTAGCGATGACAGGTCTCCAACTCGTTGAGTTGATTCGAGTAGAGAGGTCACATCTGCGATTGTCAGCGCTTTCGGCAATTTACGCGGCAGACGATTGGCGGTCATCTCAGTCGTAGGATCGCTAATCCCATGTTCGCGGGCTAGATACTTATAAAAGGTCTTTAAGGCAGAGACCGCACGATTGATCGAGGAGAGCGCTAAGCCCGCACTCTTTAGCGATATCTCGTACTCGGTGAGCTCTTCTGCTTCTATCGTTGAGAAATCCAAATTCTTTGTTGACAAGTAACTCGCAAAATTAACTAGATCGCGTCGATAGGCTGAGATTGAATTTAGAGATAGTCCCCGCTCGATCTGTAGATGATCTAGAAAAGCCTTACTAACGTTTTCAAACTGCATAACCATGCGCCAGTGCGATCGCCTCATATCTAACCTTGCCAGCATGCACATTTAAGCCGCGTTCCAAAGCAGGATCTTCACTAGCCGCACGCTCCCATCCTTTATTTGCGATCGCCAACGCATAGGTAAGGGTGGCATTTGTTAAAGCGTACGTTGCTGCAACTGGAACTGCACCCGGCATATTTGCGACATCTTTCTCAATTGTCGCGCCAGCAGCGAGGAAATCACTATCGCTGATCGCAGAGCCGACTCCTGCACCTTCCTCTATTACTACCTTATGACCGGCGCGGATGAACTCGTAAACCCCTTCCGGGGTGAGTGAAACTCTATATTCGTGAACCTTAATCTCTTTCGGAACACCAACTAACATTCTTAGCCTTTCGCAGCAATAGCCGCCGCAATCAAGCCAACAAAGAGCGGATGTGCTCGTGTTGGACGAGAACGAAGTTCAGGATGGGCCTGAGTTCCCACGTAGTAAGGATGCACCTCGATGGGTAGTTCTACAAACTCAACCAGGTCGCGTTCTTTAAAGAAGCCTGAGAAAGAAAGACCAGCA
>JBIJCP010000027.1:0-10934 GCA_044344635.1 Candidatus Planktophila sp.
CTATGCAGCAACGATTATCTCCTTCGCTGATTTAATTACCAACTCTTTTCGATATGAAGATGCCAAAGCCAGATTAGGCGAAAATGAATTCGCGCTTCTGATTCGTGGCGATCAAGTGCTTGCCACTGATCTGAGCACTATGGCTGGAAATATTTTTGGCTTGGGCCCAAAAGACCCGGGAGTGCCGATTGATTGCTACAAGGCGTTAGGTGATTCCCAAGGTGCGTTAGCGGATTGGGCAAGTGGACCTAGTTCCCTAAGGAGAGTTGAGTTAAGTGAAGTCACAATTAGAGATATCAAGTGTGACGGGTTTGGAATTCAGTTATCTACTTCCGCGACTGCGCGGTTACCAATTTTTATTCCGCTATTTAAGATAGAGAAGATTCTCGTTACAGCACAGGTTTCAACTACAAATATACGCAAAGCAGGATTCTCGCCCTTCGGTATAAGGCTTTTCTAGTACTCGCTATCCTTACCTCATGGCCCGTGAATACGATCTCGAGATTGCTGCGATAAGCGCAACTCTTGTATCTAGAGAAAAGGTCTTGAATCTGCCAAATTTTCCTCGGGGGAAATCAGATTATTTACCCGCGAACTTTCGCCACTTTTCTATTCCCTCAGTTGTGACTTTCAATTCATCTATAGAGGCCTTTGCATTATCAATCTGAGCTTGCACATTTGCATAAACACAACCCATCCACCCAGCTGCTTTGCTAACGCATCCTTGACTTATCAATTGATTTTGTCTTTGGAAATACGCATAAGATTTATAGCCATCAGCCCAGGAGAGTAAGGTAGTTTTTGATGGATTTTCAACCGTGTCCTCTTTGGGCAAGTCTGCGCTGGCCAGTTCTATATCCGAAATAAAAGTTGCTACTAAAGCATCAAACTCATCAAGGATTTCACCACTTTTATCAGTCATATTCTCAAAATCTTCAGTTGTCCTGACTTCTCCAGTATTAGTGACATTGTCTTCGATTTTCTTTATACCAAGTTCAACTACTTTTACTTTGGCATTAAAATCTAGATCCGCCCCACTTACCGATGCGCCATCATTCTGACCGCACGAAGTAAGAAGAAAAGTGGCCGCTACGACAGCAATTACTTTTTTCATCGTCTTCATCTCTTCACCTTACTCAACTCTTCTATCTTTGCCCAGATAGAGTGACTGAACTAGTGCCCCGAGTGGGGGTCGAACCCACACTGGGAGGATTTTAACTCCTCCACGCAACTAAGCATTCAAAATCATCAACGCTAGTACTCGCTATCCTTACCTCATGGCCCGTGAATACGATCTCGAGATTGCTGCGATAAGCGCAACTCTTGTATCTATAGAGAAGGTCTTGAATCTGCCGAAACTTGAGGCCGAGGCTGTTGAACTTGAGGCAGCCGCGGGTGTTCCGAATTTATGGGATGACCCGGAAGCGGCACAGAAAATTACGAGCAAGTTATCTCGCGTGCAGAGCACGATTGCAAGGTTAAAGGGTTTGCGCCGGCGCGTGGAAGATCTACCTATTCTCTTTGAACTAGCAACTTCTGAACCAGATGGATCAGCGCTTGCAGATGCAGAAAGTGAATTAGATTCAGTTGTAAAAGCCATTAGCGAACTTGAAGTCACGACTCTTTTAAATGGTGAATACGACGATCGCGATGCTTTGATCACGATTCGCTCTGAAGCAGGTGGCGTTGAAGCAGCGGACTGGGCTGAAATGTTGATGCGTATGTATCTGCGTTACTGCGAACGCCACGAATATAAAGTTGATGTCCTTGAAACTTCTTATGCCGAAGAAGCGGGAATCAAATCAACAACTTTTAGAGTTAGCGCACCATATGCATATGGAACTATCTCGGTAGAACAAGGCACACACCGCTTGGTGCGGATCTCTCCCTTTGATTCACAATCACGTCGCCATACATCTTTTGCTGGCGTTGAAGTTGTGCCGGTTGTAGAACAGAGCGATCACATTGAAATTGATGAAAAAGAAATCCGTGTTGATGTTTACCGCTCATCTGGCCCAGGGGGACAAGGCGTTAACACAACTGATTCTGCCGTGCGCTTGACACATATCCCAACTGGAATTGTTGTCTCTTGCCAGAACGAACGTTCGCAGATTCAAAATAAGGCCACTGCAATGGCGGTTTTGCAATCAAAGTTATTGGAACGCCGTCGCCAAGAAGAACAAGCAAAGATCAATGCTCTAAAGGGTGATAATTCAGGCTCTTGGGGAAACCAGATGCGCTCATATGTTTTAGCGCCATATCAAATGGTTAAGGATTTGCGTAACAACCACGAGACTGGAAATACATCTGCGGTATTAAATGGTGAAATCGATGATTTCATTGAAGCGGGAATTCGCTGGAGACGATCGAGCGCCTCATAATTTCTCTAGCTTTCTCTAGCTTTCTCTAGCTTTCTCTAGCTTTCTCTAGCTTTCTCTAGCTTTCTCTAGCTTTCTCTAGCTTTCTCTAGCTTTCTCTTGGCTTTCTCTTGGCTTCTCTAGATTTCGCTAGATTTCTCTAGTTCAGTGATTTATTTGCTTTGGTAATTCTTTTCACATTGAGCGTATTTCACGCGTAAGTATTTGGCGTAGAAACCTGAGAATCCGCGCAATTTGCGCCGATATCAGGCGCTTTTCGCTCATATATACCTAAACTAACCCTCAGTACGGTGGCCATAACTTCCCCCAGATCCATGGCGCCCAAGAGGAACGAAGGAGTTCGTGTGATTCGCTTTGAGAATGTGACGAAGCTTTACTCGGGTCAAGAACGCCCGGCGCTAGATACAGTCAGCTTGGAAATTGTTAAAGGCGAATTCGTCTTCTTAGTTGGTCTCTCTGGATCTGGTAAGTCAACCTTCCTCCGCTTAATCTTGCGGGAAGAGCGACCATCATCAGGAATCATTCACGTAGCCGGAAAGAATCTTGGCAAGTTAGCAAACCATAAGGTCCCTGAACTTCGTCGCCA
Organism: Candidatus Planktophila sp.; assembly: GCA_044344635.1. Taxonomy (GTDB): domain Bacteria; phylum Actinomycetota; class Actinomycetes; order Nanopelagicales; family Nanopelagicaceae; genus Planktophila. Next base: position 2,965 of record JBIJCP010000027.1, read on the forward strand.
AGTCGGAACCGTTTTCCAGGATTTTCGTTTATTGCAGAATAAAACTATCACCGAGAACGTGGCCTTTACTTTGCACGTGCTTGGATATTCAAAGCGCGAAATTGGACGCGAAGTTCCTGAAGTGCTGGAATTAGTCGGGTTGGAAGGTAAAGGCGATCGTATGCCAAATGAAATTTCGGGTGGAGAACAACAGCGCGTAGCGATTGCTCGCGCTTATGTAAGCCGCCCAGCAATTATCATCGCCGATGAACCAACCGGAAACCTTGATCCGGCTACATCAGTTGGAATTATGAAGTTACTTGATCGGATTAACCGAGAGGGAACCACAGTCTTAATGGCTACCCACGATGCGGGAATCGTTGATCAGATGCGTAAGCGCGTTATTGAGTTAGATAGCGGACACGTGATTCGCGACCAGGTACGCGGCGTTTATGGATATACAGGCTGATGGATTTAAGGGGATAGGGTAAATACATGCGCGCAAGATTTTTATTAAGCGAAGTTGGTATTGGCCTTCGCCGTAACCTAACGATGACCTTTGCCGTCATTGTTACTACTGCAATTTCGCTATCTCTGCTGGGAATTGGTTTACTTTCTAATTCACAAGTAAATGCAATGAAAGATTTTTGGTATGACAAGATTGAAGTATCTGTCTATCTCTGCGGGTCGCTATCGGAATCACCAAGTTGTTCTGGTGGAGTAGTAAATTCTGAACAGCGCCTGAGTATCAAGAGCGATTTGGAAGCTTTGCCTGTTGTGCAGAGTGTTTTCTACGAATCACAATCAGAGGCTTACTCACGTTTCCAAGAGCGTTTCAAGGATTCAGCGATCGCACAGAATGTGACAGCAGATCAACTGCCCGAGTCATTCCGCGTTAAGTTAAATGATCCAACGCAATATGCGGTTGTAGTTAGCGCATTTTCGGGACGTCCTGGAGTTGATGTGGTGCAAGACCAGAGAAGCATTTTGGAGAAGTTCTTTAAATTATTAAATGTGCTGCGCAATGGCGCCCTCATAGTCGGACTCTTATCGGTGTTAACTGCAGGTCTATTGATTTCAAATACCTTACGTATCGCCGCCTTTAACCGGCGCCGCGAAACCGGTGTTATGAAGTTGGTCGGTGCTTCATCCTGGTCGATTCAACTCCCATTCTTACTTGAAGGAATCTTCTCTGCCTTAATTGGCTGGGGATTTGCAACTGGTTTGTTGGCGGGGCTGAAGACCGTGGTTGATTCAAGAGTTGCGCCACTTCTCACCTTTACCAACTTCTTTGGTTGGAACGAAGTTTGGATCGCATCAGCTTGGCTTTTGCTAGCTGGTTTAGGCGTTTCAACGATCGCATCTGCAGTGACGCTGCGCCGTTATCTCAAGGTCTAAAAGAGCCATGCCGTGGTGAAAGAGGTAGGTCGTAAACTCATCGCGCAAAATAAGAAAGCACGCCACGATTATTCGATTGAAGATGTCTTTGAATGTGGGCTTGTCTTAACTGGAACAGAAGTTAAATCTCTACGCGCTGGCCGCGCATCCTTAATTGATGGATATGCCACCGTTGAAAATGGCGAACTCTGGTTGGCCGGAGTACATATCCCTGAATACACCCAAGGAACTTGGACTAATCACGAAACGCGACGAAAGCGTAAGTTACTCGTGCACTTGCAGGAGATAAAGAAGCTGCATATAAAGATTAAAGAAGGCGGAGTTACTCTCATTCCTCTTCAGTTGTATTTCAATAACGGCAAAGCAAAAGTTGAAATTGCAGTCGCTCGTGGCAAGAAAGCGCACGATAAGCGCGACTCCTTAATGGAGCGCCAAGCAAACCGCGAAGTTGAACGCGAGATCTCTCGTCGCCGTTCTGGCAAAGACCAGTAGCGCACGCTTAATTATTAGCGATTTTTAAAGCGTGGGTGGGCGGCGATACACTTAGCCCACAACTTAATAGTGGAAATAGCTTTCCACACCCATGGGGGTGAACGGTCTCGACTTTGGTTGTTGAGGCAGGGGAAGCGGGCCGAGGAAGCCAGGATGATCTCGTTAACCAATAACCTGTGCAAAAAATAATCGTCAGTACAACTGCCGATGATTTCACTCTTGCTGCCTAAGCAAGCTCTGTAATCCGTTAGCCCAGACTCGCCTTCGATCTGGGATCTAGCGCCGATAGAAGGCTCTTCACGGTAGTGGCGTTGCGAACACCACCGGAGAACAGTTTCGCAAATGAGTTTGTCGAATACTTGTGTGTAAGAGATTCGGAACTGAGAAAACGATAGTCACACTACGCCCGTAGAAGCCCTGTTTTAATTCCGAAGGACCCGGGTTCGATTCCCGGCACCTCCACCATAAGCGAGGCGATAAATGTTTACATTTAAATCGCCGAGCGCAGAGTGGAAGGTTGAGCAATTATCAATTGCAAAACCTCCACTTTATTTTTTTCTAAAGTACTCGCGCTTCAACGCAAATACATTTAGCGCAGTTCCGGCTAGGGCCAAGATTTTTGGCCCTGTCGGTATTTCCGTAAAAACGAAGATGGCCGATATCGCAATTCCCGCTGGTGAAATTATGGAGACAAGCACGCGGCGAAATATCCAAAGCAACTTTCTTTTCTTGGAATAATTCCAAATCGCCTTGGTCGTCAGTAAGTAACCAATAGGGCCAGTGAAAACGACGATACTCATCAAGATAAGCACGAGCATCGCTAGTGATTCCATATCTTCACCCTAACCTAACTTAACCTCGCCCAGCTTTGACTAAGCGCTGAGAAGATAACCATATCTATCTGGTTGCCGCTTGAGCGTGTTACTCGTTGTCGCAAAACACCTTCCCGTTCGTATCCCGCCGAAGTCAAAAGCTTCTGAGATGTAATATTTTCAATATCGACCGCGGCTTCAATTCTCTTAAAACCTAAAGTATCGAAGCCATATCCAGTAATTATCTTTACCGCCATCTTTGCAATACCTTTTCCGCGCATTGCAGCATCCATCCAGTAACCAATTTCTGCGCGATGGTTATCGATACTTATTGTGTGCAGAGAGATAACGCCGGCGAACTCTTTCTCGTCACCTACGCCGAATTCAATAAGGAAGGGAATTTCGCGTTGTAGCTCGATCGATGCGGGTACACGTTGCACATAGTCGAGGGCGTGAGAGAGCGTGTATGTCGCAGGAACAGTAGTAAATCTTGGAATTAGTGGATCTTGGCAGGCTAGATAAATTGCGTTTACATCACCATCGGTTGGTGGGCGCAGGGTAAATCTGCCGTATTGCAGAGTAGGTATTTCACTTGGCCACCAGATCACCTACTCAGTATGCCTTAACTAGGTATTTAGGAGGCAACGTTTTAAGTTGCAGGTAGTTGAAAGTTCAACTAAAGTTGGGCTTACGAAAAAGGAGCAAAAATGCCTGCAGTTACCGTCAGTGACATCACCGTTCTTCCTCGCGTTAGCGATGCGCCGAATTCGCGCGCTCGTCGCGTAAAGAGCATCACGACCGCTCCACAAGGTTTCGAAGGTGAAGGCTTTCCGGTTCGTCGCGCATTCGCTGGCGTTGAGTTAGCAGAACTCGATCCATTTATTCACCTCGATCAAATGGGTGAAGTTGAATATGCACCAGGTGAACCAAAGGGAACTCCTTGGCATCCACATCGCGGTTTTGAAACTGTTACTTACATTATCGATGGAATCTTTGATCACAAAGATAGCAATGGTGGCGGTGGAACTATTTCTAATGGTGACACGCAATGGATGACTGCTGGCGGCGGAATTTTACATATCGAAACTCCACCAGAGCATTTAGTAATGAGCGGTGGTTTATTTCACGGATTCCAACTTTGGGTAAATCTCCCAGCTGTTAAGAAATGGTCACCACCTGCTTATCAAGATGTGCGCGCAAATGATGTTGCTCTTTTATCTAGCGCAGATGGTGGATCTTTAATTCGCATTATTGCTGGTGAGCTAGATGGACACGTCGGACCTGGAACAACACAGACTCCAATTACTTTAATTCACGCAACTGTTGCACCTAGCGCCGAACTTCGTCTTCCTTGGCGTAAGGATTACAACGCACTTGCTTACACAATGTCTGGTCACGGCTTTGCAGGCGATGAAGCTCGCCCAATTCAAATGGGTCAGCTAACTGTTTTCGGAGACGGCGACAGCATCGTTATCCGTGCAGCGAATCAACAAGAGAGTCGTTCTCCAAATCTGGAACTATTTATTCTCGGTGGCCAACCAATTAAAGAGCCAGTTGCTTGGATGGGGCCATTTGTTATGAATACCAAGGCTGAAGTTCTGCAAGCATTTGAGGATTTCCAGAAAGGCTTACTTGGTTCAATTCCTGCGATTTATAAAGAAGATGCCAAGCGTCCCCTGAACCGGACTGGCAAACTCGGCGGCGAAGTTTTGGACGTTCATAACGCTCCAACCGACCTACAAGAAAACTAGCCAAAAGCACCCTTCGGCGACTGAAAAGATAACTACACAGTGGCCTCTCGGGCGCTTCTGGCTAGTTTTGACTCGAAATGTAAGTGGATAGAATGCGCTTATGAATCCGCAGAAGGTACTTCTCTATTATGGCTTCACACCCATAAATGATCCTGTGGCGGTTCAGCTCTGGCAGAAAAATCTCTGCGAAACCCTAAATCTAAAGGGTCGTATTTTGATTTCTCCAACTGGAATCAACGGAACAGTTGGTGGAGATATTGATGACCTTCGCAAATATGTTAAGAACACCAAGAAGTATCCGGGCTTTAAGAAGATTGCCTTTAAATGGTCGCAGGGCACAGGTGATGAATTCCCAAGACTTTACGTGGCTGTTAAGAACGAGCTGGTGGCATTTGATAATTCAGAAGAAATCAAAGTAAATGAATCAGGCGTCATCGGCGGCGGAACACATCTTCGCCCTGAACAAGTTCACGAATTAGTCGAAGCACACGGCGATGAAGTGGTCTTCTTCGACGGCCGCAATCAATTCGAAGCCAAGATCGGCAAGTTTAAGAATGCAATTGTTCCCGACGTTGATACATCACGTGATTTCGTCCGCGAGATCGAAAGCGGCAAATACGATCACTTGAAAGATAAGCCAGTCGTCACATACTGCACTGGCGGAATCCGTTGTGAAATCTTGTCAGTTGTGATGAAGAACCGTGGCTTTAAAGAGGTTTACCAGATGGATGGCGGCATTGTTAAATACGGTGAGAAGTTTGGTGATGATGGTCTTTGGGAAGGTTCGCTCTATACCTTTGATTCTCGTATGGCGATCGATTTCTCAACAAAGACCAAGGTCATCGGCGAATGCGAGATCTGCCAATCACCAAGCAAGATATTCCGCAATTGCCGCACCAAGACTTGCCACGAGTTAATTCTGCTCTGCGACGCCTGTAATGAACTTCCAGCCAACACCAAATGCACGCACGATAAATCTAAAGTGCGCGATACTGAGATGGTTGGTTAAAGCGCCTTTAGCGCGCTTACAACTTTTGTAAGCGATGCCTTGGCATCACCAAAGAGCAACATTGTCTTTGGATCATAAAGAAGTTCGTTTTCAATGCCGGCAAATCCTGGACGCATCGAGCGCTTTAGGAAGATAACGTTGGAGGCATTTGAAACTTCCAAGATCGGCATTCCATAAATTGGGCAACCAGGAGTTGTCTTAGCTGCAGGGTTCACAACGTCATTTGCACCGATAACTATCGCGACATCGGTCTGGCCGAAGGTTGGGTTAACTTCATCCATTTCCGCCAATTGATCATATGGAACATTTGCTTCTGCAAGAAGCACGTTCATATGGCCTGGCATGCGACCGGCAACTGGGTGGATTCCATAAGCAACATCGATGCCTTTTGAGATCATCAAATCTGCCAGCTCGCGTACTGTGTGCTGAGCTTGCGCAACTGCAAGTCCGAAACCAGGAACGATCACAACGCGACGTGCGTAGTTAAGGAGAATTGCAACGTCATCTGGAGAACCTGAACGCACTGGACGTTCTTCGCCAGCGCCGGCAACATCTTGCGGCTTGGCGGTAAATGCTCCAAATAAAGTTCCGAAGAGTGAACGCCCCATGGCTTCTGCCATTAAACGAGTCAAGATAGTTCCAGATGCACCCACAAGTGTTCCGGCGATGATCAAGAGCGTTGAGTTAAGTACATAACCGCTTGCCGCCACTGTTAAACCAGTGAAGGCGTTAAGTAGCGAGATAACAATCGGTACATCCGCGCCACCGACAGGTAGAACGAACAAGATACCGAAGATAAGTGAGAGCACAGCAAGTATCAAAAGTGGTGTTGTACCGAGTGCGGCAACGACCCAAACAGATACGCCCAGCACTGCAGCCAAAGTTGCTGCAATTACAAAGCGTCCACCAGGGAATACAACTGGGCGAGTAGTCATCAACTCTTGTAATTTCAAGAAGGTGACAATTGAACCGCTGAAAGATACGCAACCAACAACAACGGTAAAGACGGTAAAGATTACTTCTGCAGTTGTTGCCTCGGTACCCAGATTTAGGTATTCAACAATTGCGACAAGTGCAGCTGCACCGCCACCAACGCCATTAAATAGCGCAACCAGTTGTGGCATTTGGGTCATCTGAACTTTACGCGCTGCAGGTACGCCAATTATTAAACCAACTGCGATCGCACCAATAATCCACCAAAAGTTGTGGAGCGGAAGTGAATGCGCTTCTGATCCATCACGCGGAGGAGTTACATAAAAGAAGACAACTAACGTTGCAAGAGTTGCGCCAAATGCACCAATCAAATTTCCGCGGCGCGCAGTCTTGGGATGAGATAAACCTTTGAGAGCGAGAATGAAGCAGACGCCAGCGGCAAGACCGATTAGGTCATAGAGAGTGCTGCTCATTTATCTGCTCCTTTCTTATTGCCCTTAAACATTTCGAGCATTCGATCGGTAACAACAAATCCACCAACCATATTTATGGTGGCGAGCACGATCGCAGCTAGTGAAAGGCCAAGTTCTAGGTTGGTCTTGCTGTGATCAGCGACGATTATTGCGCCAACTAAAATCACGCCGTGGATCGCATTTGCGCCAGACATCAGCGGTGTATGCAAGGTTGAGGAAACCTTAGAAACAACTTCAAAACCCACGAATACTGCGAGAACGAAGATCGAGACGATCGCCATTGCTTCCATTACTTGGCTCCTCCTGCACTTGGGTCGCGACGTTGGCCAGCGTGTGTGACCGCAGATGCGTTGATGATTTCATCTGCAAAATCGAGATTTAAAGCAACTGGTTCACCATCTTTAGCCGGTGTTGTCATAAGAGTAAGAAGATTTACAACGTTACGAGAATAAAGACTCGATGCGTGGAACGGCAATTGGCTCGGTACATCTTTACCACCCCAGATTCGAACACCACCGCTAGTTACAACAACTTCGCCAGGCTTTGATCCTTCAACGTTGCCACCAGTTTCAGCAGCGAGGTCAACGATCACGGTGCCAGGTTCCATTGCATCGATCATCGCTTGCGTCATCAGGCGCGGAGCAGTGCGACCTGGCACTGCAGCAGTTGTGATTACTACGTGCGATTTTGCAATGTAAGGAGTCAAAAGTTCACGTTGTTTTGCAGCGCGCTCTTCAGTCATTTCGCGTGCATAACCTCCGGCGCCCTCAAGTGATTCAAGTTCAAGTTGGATAAAAGTTGCACCCATAGATTTAACTTCATCTGCTGAAGATGGACGAACATCGTATGCAGAAACCACAGCGCCTAGACGACGTGCGGTTGCAATCGCTTGCAATCCAGCAACACCTGCACCGAGTACCAAGACCTGTGCGGGTGTAACGGTTCCGGCTGCTGTCATCAAGAGTGGGAAGAAACGTGGCGACATTTCTGCACCAACTAAAACAGCGCGATAACCGGCACAAAGAGCTTGCGAAGTTAGCGCATCCATTGACTGAGCACGCGAGATTCGTGGAACAAGTTCTAGCGAGAAAGCAGTTGCTTGCGCCTTCACCGCTGCCTCAAT
>JBIJCP010000139.1:0-3009 GCA_044344635.1 Candidatus Planktophila sp.
ACTTCTACTTGGCGAAGATCGAATCACACCTAGAAGCAGAGTTGTGGAATAACATCTTTACTTACGCCGAAGAGCGGTTAGAGATTCCGTACGGAACTATTCGCGCCACAGTACTTATTGAAACGATTCCTGCAGCGTTTGAGATGGATGAGATCCTTTGGGAGCTACGCGATCACTGCGCCGGCCTCAACGCTGGACGCTGGGATTACATCTTCTCAATTATTAAGAACTTTGCTGGATCTGGAAAGCAGTTCTTAACTCCAGATCGCGCACAGATCACCATGACTGTTCCATTTATGCGCGCGTACACCGAGCTCTTGGTCTCAACCTGTCACAAGCGAAAGGCCCATGCCATTGGAGGAATGAGCGCTTTCATTCCTAATCGCCGGGATAAAGAAGTTACAGATCGTGCACTTGAAGCGGTGACTATCGATAAAGCGCGAGAAGCAGCTGACGGCTTTGATGGAACTTGGGTGGCTCACCCAGATTTAATTCCTGTTGCGCAGAAAGAATTTGATGCCGTTTTAGGAAGTAAACCAAATCAGGTAGATCGTCTGCGCGATGATGTTCACGTAACACCAGACCAGTTGCTTGATATTCAATCAATCGGCGGAGATGTCACAGATGCCGGATTGCGCACAAATGTTGCAGTCGGGCTTCTCTACATCGAATCTTGGCTACGTGGTACAGGCGCAGCAGCGATTGATAATTTAATGGAAGATGTCGCAACCGCTGAAATTAGTCGCTCGCAGATTTGGCAGTGGATTCGTTATGAGGTTATCACTCGTGAGGGGACTCACATCACCCACAGTTTGGTCGAACAAATCATCTTCGACATTCTTAACGGAATTGAGCGCAACGAAAGCGACCGATTCGAAGATGCGGTAGCAATCTTTCGCCAAATCTGTCTAGATGAAGATCACTTCCCGACCTTCTTAACGCTTTCTGCTTACTCGCAATTTCTGGTAAGTGCAGCCGGCGGACCTATAAGATAAGGACTCTAACGCATCGAGGTCATTGCATCGTGAAATCACTTGCCGCACTTCTTCGCCAAAGTGGTGAACCGCTTCCTTATGCAAACTCACGTCCGCTTGAAATTGTTGAAGTAGATCTTGCGCCACCCGGCGCTGGGGAAGTACTTGTAAAGATTGAATCAGCGGGTATTTGCCATTCAGATCTTTCAGTCGTCAACGGCACGCGACCGCGACCGCTGCCGCTTGTTGCTGGCCACGAATCTGCAGGGGTTGTGGTCGAACTAGGCGCTGGCGTTAAAAGTTTGAAGGTAGGAGATCACGTCACCAGCGTCTTCTTGCCCAGCTGTGGTCTTTGCACTGAATGCACATCAGGCACACCAGCCTTTTGTTCGGTCGGAGCATCATCAAATGCACGTGGTGAAATGATCAGCGGGGGATCGCGAATAAGTTTCAACGGCACACCTGTTAGCCACTACAACGGAGTCTCTTGCTACAGCCAATACGCAGTTCTTGATGAGCGTTCATTGATAAAACTGCCAGATGACATCCCCTTTGATGTTGCAGCGTTATTTGGCTGCGCACTTCTCACAGGTATCGGTGCAGTTCGAAACTCTGCAAACGCAAAAGCAGGACAGCCACTTGGCATTTGGGGTCTTGGCGGAGTTGGTTTATCAGCGCTAATTGGTGCCGTCATTTCTAAAGCATCACCAATTTTTGCAATTGATCCGGTTGCTTCAAAGCGCAAACTTGCACTCGAACTCGGCGCGGATTTCGCCTTGGATCCAAGTGAGAATCTGCGTGGCCACCTGCCAGCTGGCGTGATGGTCGCAATTGAATGCGCAGGAAGAGCCGATACTTTAAAGGCAGCCTATGAAGCAACTAGTCGCGGCGGAACAACTGTCACAGTTGGCTTGCCGCCGGCCAGCGAAATGCTTTCGATATCAGCGCTATCTTTAGTATCAGATGTGAAAACAATTCGCGGTTCTTATCTTGGCTCTGCCAATCCACGTGTGGATATTCCAGAATTTGTAGATTTCTGGCGAAGCGGTAACTTGCCGGTTGAAAAATTACTCACATCAGTCAGCCCAATGGATCAAGTAAATGAGGCTATGGATGCGCTGCAAGGCGCGCAAGTAGTCCGGCAAGTAATTCATCCGCACTGAACTTGGATTGGATAAATTGAAAGTCTTTATTTACTCGCGATTATGGGAGGAATAAAGGAGAGTCGAAGGGCGACTTGATTTGGGCTTAATTGACTTGACGTGGTTAGATCAAAATTTGTTTTTGCAAATGCCGCAATCTCTGCGCGCTTGAGCGCGATACTAAATTCAAGCGCCCTTAGCGTTCCTTTATCCGAACCTTCAACGACCGCCTCAAAACCACCCACGACTTGGGCATAAATAACTTCAGTTCGGGGATTTAATTTCTGCCTTTCAAAATATTGCTTTAGATCTGACTCAATAGTCTCCTTGTTAAATTCTGAGTAGTAGAAATTAACTCCCTGATTAATGGGCGTCTGTTCCCCGAGATCGGCTCGCTTTATCTCATTTTGCCCCACTGATTGAAGATCTGATGTGGACGCGGACCCAGATTTATCTGGAATACTAAAAGATATGCTGACCAAGAAGATGATCGCCAGACTTAACAGCAGATCTGCATAGACCCAGCCGGCAATCTCAACCGAATCATCTTGTGAGTCTCGATTAATTGATCTAGTACGATTCATGTCTAAAGTTTTTCAATCATTTTTTTAATTCCATCTAGCTGCCGGCGAATTATTGACCCGCGGGCAAGCTCAGCGGCGTTCTTCTCACTTGATTTAATAATCTTAGCCACCGCCACCGAAGTTGCTTTTAGCTCTCTGACCGCTGCGAGCGAATTTTGATTTAGTACAACGGGCGTTATTGACTTGAATTGAAATAAAAATTGATTGAGTTGAAAACCCAATTCAAATCTCTCTCTATCTATTTCTCTCTCAGAAACCCTTTTCTCTTTCATTGCCTTCTTTTGCAATACCGCAATAGCGCTAGATGCG
>JBIJCP010000028.1:0-10889 GCA_044344635.1 Candidatus Planktophila sp.
TCCAGCGTGCGAATTTTATGGCCTTCTCTAAATTTCATATCCATAGCGGGACTCTGAACCCGGTTCTGGATGAACATCTCCTCTTCAAGGATGAGGTTTTCTCATTCGAAAGAATGACTGTGGAAGTCAAAAGAAAATGAGGCGGTGATGACATTTAGTACTCCACTATGAATAAATCAGATAAAGCAGCTCAGACTCGTTTAGTTGTGGCAATTTCCCTATTTGCCGCCGCCATAATTTCTGCAATGGCCCTTACCGCCTTGGGCAACCAGAGTGATAGCTATTGGGTGACACGTGTATCTCTGATTCCAGGTGCACAAATCTCTGAGAGCGATTTGAAGAAAGTAGAGGTTTCACTAGGAGAGGCAAGTGGGCGATATCTCTCGGGGGATGTAGCAATTTCCGGCGCCTATATTCTGCGTTCCATTGAAAAGGGTGAGTTAATCTCCATTAATTCAGTAAGTGATGCCCCAGGCTCTCTTGAGTCCGGACAAGTTCCGTTATCTGTGCGCGCTAGTGATATTCCTGAAGATATTGAATTGGGAGAGGCTATAGACATCTATTGGGTGCCAGAAGCTCTTGGAATGGAAGAACCGCGCGCTCCAGAATTGGTTATCTCTGGAGTCTTCCTAAACTCGATAAATCGTAAAGCGAGTAATTTTGGAAACGATATCTCGTTGACTGTTTCCGTAGAAAAAAGCGAGATAGTTGCACTTCTTAACGCAACAGCTTCTGGCCGATTAGTAGTAGTTCGCTCGAATGGATGAGGTAGTTCAGCCCAGCATTGTCACGGCGATTGCTGATGCAGATTTTGAGGCAATGGTTTCCAGAACGCTATTTGAGAGTGGTTGGAGCGTTATTGCCCGGCCGCTAGATTTTGCATCGCTCGAGAAGTTATTAATTGAGAAGATATCCGAATTCAGGATTGTTATTTACTCCGTTGATCTACCAGGGATTAGCGATGAAAAGTTAAGAAACTATATGCGTGGGAATATATTATTTTTGGGTTTTACTGATGGAGCTGGTTTATCGCGCGGCTTAAATGATATCTCCGCTCGCCCAAATAGCCCAGAAGAATTATTGACATATATACGGGGAAATATGCGGTCACCTTCATTGCGGGCACCAATGCTGCAGAGTAAGCCGAGAATTAAGGCGAAGGTGATCGCGGTTGGATCGGCAGGAAATCACACCGGCGCTACCACTCTGGCGTTAAATCTTGCTTATGAGTTATCTCAGTTAGGAAAGAAAACCTTACTTATCGATGCTAACTTTCAGGCTATCGCGATCGCGACCCTCTTAGATCTACGTAAAATCGCTGATGAGGATAAGTGGCGTGATCTTTCAGATAACTTTTCAGTCTCCGAAGTTACGCAAAGAAACGTCGCAGACTTTTCAACGCGGGCAATGGAGGCGGCATCATATTTCGATTGTATTGTCATTGATCTTGGCTCCTTGCAGAACTTTGCTAGCGATCTCTCTGATCGGAGATGGACATCGCAAGTAAAAATCTGGGCTAGCCGCTTTGCTCAGGAAATTTTCATGTGCTCTGGTTCAGATCTGCTACAAATCCAACGATTAAAGAAGATATCTCTTGAACTATCAGAAGTAAAAGTAGCGGCGAGGATATCAATTTTTATCAAACCCTCAGATGGCGCAAATAAGAGAGAGCAAATCACACCGCTGGAATTGCATCCACTTACTCCAAGCGCGGTTCAGTACTTTCCCCAAGATTCAAGACTTTGTTCAATGGCACGTATCCATAGGACGACGCTCTCTGAGATAAATGCCAAAGCGCCTCTACGCAAGGCGATTGCCGTAATAGCAAAGCAAATTACAGAGTAAGGGATATTTCTTATACCCTAGGCGCTATGCGCGGCTATCTTCCAGTGACAGCAGAGGAGATCTCTGTCTTTCTTAAAACTGGTTCAATGGAGTGCGGTCCACTTTATGCGCCAACAATTAAATTTCTGACCGCCAATAACGATTTAGATGAAGAGCAAGGAGAGTTTTTACTTTCAATGCTCGCCGCAGATGAGGCTATGGAAATGCGAAGTGATTTTGCAGGTCCTGCATTTATCTTGGCTCTTGAGATTTCTGATTCGCAGGTAGCAGAGCACGGTGAGAATTTCGTTAACTTAATTGAGAACGGACGTTGGGAAGATGTGCAATGCGCTTTTCTAGTATCGCCAGATGGTGAAGAGTTGACGTGGTTTGCAACTCAAGAGATTTCTGCGGCACTGCCGCAGTGGCTAAAGGGTTAAGTCATGCCTCAGTTAGATAGTTTCCTTCGCGACCGAAGCCCATTGAATGCAGATCAGAAGCGTAGGATCCGCGAACTTACTGCAGACTGGCAACTCCTTGCAGATCTCTCATTTGCTGATCTGATCTTATGGGTTCCACTTCGCAAAGATTTTAAGAGTTGGCCCACTGGATATGTAGCAGTTGCGCACATTAGGCCCACAACTGCAGCAACAGTATTTCCGCAAGATGTAATTGGCGATGAGATTACTTGGGGTGCGCGTCCCCGCATCGACCAAGCGCTATCCGGAGCGGAAATTGTAAGAGATACACAACCCGAAAAATTTGGCGAATTATTGATAAAAGAAGAGACTATCCCAGTAATTTTTGGCGATCAAGTACTTGCGGTAATTGCACGTCACCGTAACGCTGAACTTATGCGTCAACCAAGCAGGTTAGAGTTAAATTATCGCGAAGTCGCTCATAATGTTTATCGAATGGTTGCAGAAGGAACTTTTCCGTATACCGAACATAGCGAACTCTTTGATTCGGCTGTGCGGGTTGGCGATGGTCTTATTAGATTAGATATAAGTGGTGTTATTACCTATGCGAGCCCGAATGCAAAGTCTGCCTTTAACCGAATAGGTTGGGCTGGAGAATTAGAAGGGTGCGTGCTCGGAGAAGTCGCCCGTAAAGTTTCACAGATCAAGCGCGAAGCACACGATGAAGCAATCGAAGTAAGTCTCACCGGAAAGTCTCTTCGCCGCGTTGAGATTGAAAATAGTGGTGGAACAATTGATTTATTAGCGTTACCTCTTTTAGCTGGGGGAGACCGCATCGGTGCGATAGTTTTATTGCAGAACGTAACTGAATTGCGACGCCGTGAAAGGGAATTAGTTACTAAAGATGCAACTATTCGGGAAATTCACCACCGAGTTAAGAACAATTTGCAAACCGTTTCAGCGCTGCTGCGTTTACAGTCACGTCGTATTGAAGATCCGGCAGCGAGCGCCGCGCTAAATGAAGCGGTGCGCCGTATCGCATCGATTGCGCTAGTGCACGAAACTTTATCGAGCAGCGCCGAAGCCTCAGTGGCTTTCGATGATGTTCTAGATCGTCTCGTCGCGCATGCTCTCGAATTAAGCCCTAGGATGGGGGAGTTAAAGATTGCTCGAAAAGGTGAGATTGGTTCACTCGATCCAAGAATCGCTACACCTCTATCACTGGTGGTTACAGAACTTATCCATAACGCTTTAGAACACGGCCTGGCAGAGTCAGGGGCAAATTTAAATATTGAAGTAGAGCGTTTTGCTGACGCAGCACAAATTGTGATTTTCGATGATGGGGTAGGTCTGCCCGAGGGATTTACTATTTTGGAATCTGCAAATCTTGGTCTTCAGATTGTCAGGACTCTCACGGAGAATGAGTTAAAGGGTTCAATTAACTTGATTAGAACTAATCGCGGCACAGAGGCCCAATTAAACTTTCCGATATAGATTTGAGAATAGAGTTTAAAGAAACTAGTTAGAGTTATTTTGTTCTATTAGGCGAGCGCGATTACGAGCTGCGCGACGCTTTAGCGCGCGCCGTTCATCTTCGGAAAGGCCTCCCCAAACGCCAGCATCCTGCCCGCTCTCTAGCGCCCAGGAAAGACAGGCATCCTTAACAATGCAACGATTGCAAACCTTCTTCGCCTCTTCAATTTGAGTAAGGGCTGGTCCAGTGTTTCCTACTGGAAAGAAGAGCTCAGGATCTTCTTCGCGGCAGGCTGATTGATGTCGCCAATCCATGAATGAACTCCTTAATAGCGAAAAAGCAGTAAATGTTAAAGATA
The DNA here is from genome assembly GCA_044344635.1 of Candidatus Planktophila sp. GTDB lineage: Bacteria > Actinomycetota > Actinomycetes > Nanopelagicales > Nanopelagicaceae > Planktophila. The sequence continues at coordinate 4,076 of JBIJCP010000028.1, forward strand.
TGCAACTAGGTGCGTAGGAAGACAATTCTCCCTGTTAACAACGAGATAAACAAGGATGTAACGGGTTAGATTTCAATTTAATTGGGTGATTTGCATCGCGTGCCCCCGACAGGATTCGAACCTGTGCACCCGCCTCCGGAGGGCGGTGCTCTATCCCCTGAGCTACGGGGGCGCAGGTATAGGAGAAGGTTATCTAATCTTTGATCCTTGACCGAGCGTAAATAGCCAACTCCTGAAAGAATGCGCGCTATGACAACTTCAACTGCTTACTTTGCTACTGGTTGCTTTTGGGGAGCCGAGCGCCGTTTTTGGAATTTAGCGGGAGTTACAAGTACCAGCGTCGGATATATGGGTGGTACCACTCCAAATCCAAATTACGAAGAAGTTTGCACTGGTCGAACAGGGCACGCCGAAATGGTGCAAGTTGATTTCGACCCAAATGTGATCTCATATCAAAGGCTTTTGGAAGAGTTTTGGACTATGCATGATCCAACTTCGCTAAATGCCCAAGGTGGAGATATTGGGACGCAGTACCGCAGTTCGATTTATACGACCACCACCCAGCAGATGGAGCAAGCGCTGACTTCTGCTGAGATATATCAGAGCGCACTCTCTGCAACAGGTATCGGCAAAATTGTCACAGAGATATTAGATGCTAACGGCGTTACCTATTACTTGGCAGAGGAGTATCACCAAAAGTATTTGGCGAAGAATCCCAATGGTTATGATTGCCATTCCAGCACTGGAGTCGCTTTCCCGCAGCCACTTTCTGAATCGGCGGGCAAATGAGTAAGAAGATAGAAGTCAACGAAGAGGAACTTAGAGCCAAGCTCGACCCTCTTTCATATGACGTTCTGCGTAACGGCGCAACTGAGCGTCCATTTACCGGTGAATACACTGATACCGAAACTGTAGGCATCTACCGCTGCAAAGCATGTAGCGCTGAACTCTTCCGCTCCGAAACCAAATTTCACTCTGGTTGTGGCTGGCCCTCTTTCTATCAACCAACTTCCAGTGACGCCGTAACGCTCATTGAAGATAGATCTTTAGCGCCACGGATCAGAACAGAAGTTCGATGTGGAAGTTGTGACTCACATCTAGGCCACGTATTTGAGGGCGAAGGCTTTGATGTCCCAACTGATCAACGTTGGTGTATCAACTCCGTTTCAATGATCTTAGAAGCTAAGTAACTCTCTTCGCTAGCGCTCGCCAGCAATGGCTAGGCCACGGAAACCTTGCAACTTATAGGGTGGATAGCGTACTTTTACAGTTGCTTGCAGGTTTTTGCAGTCGCTTGCAGAATCCAGGTAGTCAGATAATCCAGGTAGTCAGATAACTAGGGATAACTAGGGAAGCGAAGCCAAATGGCTGGAATAAAGGAAGTTGCTGAAGAGGCAGGCGTTTCGACTGCAACAGTTTCGCGCGCTCTGCGAGGCTTCCAACATGTAAACGATCAAACTCGCGCAAAAATTATGGCTGCTGCAGAAAAGCTCAACTACCCAATTGCGCCCGTTCAAAATAAAGGTGCCATAGGAAGAACAAATAGCATCGGAGTAGTAGCTCCATATATTTCTCGTTGGTATTTTGCACAAGTAATTAGCGGCGCAGAACAAGCTTTGCGTGAGGCCGGTTTTGATTTACTTCTCTATAACTTTAGCCAGATGAAGGGCCGCGAAAGACTCTTCCAGCACCATCATTTAAAAGGAAGAGTTGATGCGCTGATTGTTATTAGTTTACCGCCAACCGAAGTTGAGTTCAAATCCATGTTGAATTTGGGTGTACCCGTATCTTTGGTCGGTATGCATCAGGATGGTTGTTCTAGCGTTGCAATAGATGATGTGGCAGCAGCGCGTACCGCTACTCAACACTTAGTAAATCAAGGACATAAAAAAATTGGTTTGATGTCTGGTCGCCCTGATGACCCATTTAATTTCAGCGTTCCACAAGATCGCCGCAAAGGATTTATGCAGGTGCTGGCTGAGAATGGCTTAGAGTGGGTGCCATCTCGCGAAGTACACGGTGACTTCACAATTAATACCGCGTCACGTGCGATGGATGATTTGCTAGCCCGTCCAAATCGACCTACTGCGATTTTCTGCGAATCAGATGAGATGGCATTTGGAGCACTGCAGGCGGTAAGGCGGCATGGGCTAAAAGTTCCCGATGATATTTCCATTATTGGATTTGATGGACATGAGATGTCAGAATATTCAGATCTCACAACAATTGAACAGCCTGCGCAATTAATGGGCGAAATGGCGGCTTGGTCAATTATGGAGAGATTACGTAAACCAAGCACGACCCCTAAATCACTTGTTCTACCGACGACCTTAGTAGTGCGTGATTCAACGCGCCGCCTTTCGCTAAACAAGGCCTAACTGGCATACTCGCGCTTATGAGAGAGGGCCAGATCAAAATCCCATCTCTCTCCGATTTGCAAACTCATCGCAGTGAAAAGTGGCGCAGCTTTCCACAGGAAATTCTGCCACTACCCGTTGCGGAAATGGATTTTCCAGTAGCCGAGCCTATTCGCCAAGTACTTACCGAAATGGTTAACGCCTCAGATCTGGGATATCTCGGTCCAATCCCAGAGATGGGGATCTCGTTTTCTGGATTTGCTAACCGCCGATGGAATTGGTTAGTGAACCCAGATTATGTTCGCGTTGCTACCGACGTCGGTGTCGCCGTTGTAGAACTGCTTCGCATCTTCACCAAACCCGGAGATAAAGTCCTATTCAGCTCTCCTGTTTATCAAAACTTCTACACCTGGATGCGTGAAACACAAGTAGAGATGATCGATGTTCCATTTAAAGTTGATCCTGAATCAACTGATGGAACAGGTTGGAGCCATGATTGGGATGCGATAGAGGCCGCCTACAGAAGGGGTATATCTGTACATTTACTTTGCAGTCCGCATAATCCACTGGGCAAGGTTTATACGCGTGAGGAATTACTAAGGATAATTTCTTTAGCAAAAGAATATAACGTGGTTGTTATTTCTGATGAAATTCACGCCCCGCTCACCTTTAAAGAGTCACCATTTATACCTTTTCTCTCATTAGGCGAGGATGCGGCCAAGGTTGGGGTTACGGTTACAGCGTCTAGTAAAGGCTGGAATATTGCCGGACTCAAATGTGCGATCATCATTTCGCAGAGTGAAAAAATGCACGAAAAGTTAAATGAATTACCACCAGCGCTGCACTATAGAGCCTCACTACTAGGCGCATTCGCCACAGTCACTGCTTTCGAAAAATGCGATGATTGGTTAGATGAGGCTATTGAAATTTTAGACCAGAATCGAAATTTGATTGCGAATTTAATTTCATCGCGAATTCCAGCGGTTGGATACCACCTGCCACATGCCTCTTATTTGGCGTGGCTTGATATGAGCGAATTAAATCTGGGATCCGATCCCGGGCTAGCGCTAATCGAACGCGCCAAGGTTGCCTTTAACTCGGGCCACATTTATGGCGAACTAGGCAGAAACCATGTCCGATTTAATTTTGCGACTAGTCCTGTGATTATCACTGAAGCCATCGAACGCATCGCAAGAGCGCTTTAGTTAGAGAATAGTTATATGGCTCTAGATAAAAAATACGATGCGATAGTTGTGGGTGGTGGCCACAACGGTTTAGTAGCCGCCTCATACCTTGCCCTTGCCGGGAAAAAGGTAGTACTTCTGGAGGCAGAGCGCGAGCTCGGAGGAGCCACCACAAGTGTTCGCCCTTTTCCAGAATTCGATGCTCGATTATCTAGGTACTCGTACTTGGTATCGCTCTTACCTGATCAAATAGTTGCTGATCTAGGCGTAAAGTTTAAAACTCTAGAACGTGCTATCGCCTCATATACACCGTACTTAAATAAGAACAAAGGCTTAGATGGTGGACTTTTAATCTCACAAAATTGGGATGAAGGTACGGCCCAAAGTTTCCAAGAGTTAACCGGCACACCTGCAGAAGGAGTTGCCTGGCGGGAGTTCTATAGTGAAATCGCCGAACTTGCTAAAAGAATTGCCCCTTCAATGTTGCAACCTTTAAAGAACGCAAAAACTCTTAAGGAAGAGATTGATCTACCGCAAACTTGGAGCTATTTAATGGAACGACCAATCGGGGAGGTTATTCGCGATCGCTTCAAAGATGATTTGGTAAGAGGCGTTGTCTTAACCGATGGGCTGATTGGAACTTTTGTTTCTGCAGATGACTTACAAGCCAATCGTTGCTTTCTTTATCATTTGATTGGAAATGGCACAGGACAATGGCGCGTGCCAGAAGGCGGGATGGGTGCACTAGTAACGGAGTTGAAGCGAGTTGCTTTGGCGGCAGGTGTAGAAATATTAGTTGATACACGCGCTGTAAAGATTGACAGTGATCGCAGTGGAGTGTCAGTTGCAACTTTATCGGGTGAGAAATTTACCGCCCGAGATTTATTATTTGCTGGCGCACCGCAAACTTTGGCAAAGATTCGTGGAGAAGTTAAGCCAGAATCACTTGAAGGCTCTCAGATGAAGATCAATATGTTGTTATCTCGTCTGCCTCGACTTAAATCAGGGATAGATCCAAAATTAGCATTTGCCGGAACCTTCCATGTTAATGAGAGTTACTCTCAATTAGAGTCGGCATATAAAAGCGCTAAATCAGGCAATATTCCATCGGATCTGCCGTTAGAGATGTACTGCCATACATTGACAGATCCGACTATTCTCTCGCCGGAATTACGCGATAAGGGATATCAAACGCTTACGCTATTTGGCTTGCATACACCGGCTTCGCTATTTGATAAGTCACCGGATGAGATGAAGTCATCTGCCAAGAAGGCCGCGATTGAGAGTCTAAATCAATACCTACTTGATCCGATCGAATCGGTCTTAGCGCAAAGCCAGGATGGTTCTCTCGCTATTGAAGTAAAGTCGCCGTTAGATCTAGAAAATGAAATCGGTTTACCGCGCGGCAATATTTTTCATCGCGACCTAGATTTTCCATTTATTGATACTTCTGGAGCCGATCTCATCTGGGGATCTGAAACGGCTGATCCACATATCTACTTAGCCGGCGCGGGCGCACGTCGTGGCGGAGGAGTCAGCGGCATTGCTGGCCATAATGCGGCGATGGCCGTACTCGCAAAGGATTAGGCTTAGGCCATGGCTTCCAAAGAACCGCAACATCGCCCTGAGACGATCGCTATCACTGCTGGTCGTCCCGAAGTTGGCGCAGATAGCGCTCTAAATCAACCAATTTCACTTAACTCAACTTTTGTTGCAGGCGGCCCAATCGGCTACGGACGATATGGAAATGAAACTTGGACTGCGCTAGAAGTTGCAATCGCTGCGCTAGAAGGTGGCAAAACTCTTTCTTACTCATCTGGAATGGCGGCAATTAGCGCGGTATTTTCCACGCTGCCAGTTGGCGGAAAAATTGTTGCTTCAGATCAAGGTTATTCCGGGGTGATGACCTTACTTGGGAACCTATCGGCTGCCAAAAAAGTAACTGTAAAGTTTGTCGCAATTGCAGATACCGATGCAGTCTTAGCAGCTCTAGATGGCGCTGATTTATTATGGATTGAATCACCAACGAATCCATCACTTGATGTTGCAGATTTACCGACGCTGATAAAGCACGCGAAGTCACGCAATATCTTGGTTGCGGTCGATAACACCTTTGCTACCGCGCTAATCCAACAACCGCTGGCAATGGGTGCCGATATCGTGATGAATTCAGTTACCAAGTATCTAGCCGGGCATAGCGATATCGTCCTGGGTTCACTTTCTACAAATGATCCGATTCAATTTAAAGCGCTAGAAGATGCACGTAAAATCAATGGCTCGATTCCTGGACCTTTTGAAGCTTGGCTAGCCCTGCGTGGAATTAGAACATTTCCATTGCGATTTCAGCGAGCCAGCGAGAATGCAATGGAACTTGCTACGCGGCTGAGCCAACACCCACTAGTTACTCGTGTGCGATATCCAGGCCTACCAACTGATCCGCAACATTTCAAAGCAGAGGCATTTATGAAGGGCTTTGGCGCCATCGTCTCCTTTGAATACGCCGGCAGCGCTGCAGCGGCAGATAAAGTCTGCGAATCTTCCAAAATTATCACTTACGCAACTAGCCTCGGAGGCGTTGAATCTCTCTGGGAGCGCCGCCGTCGCTGGCCGAACGAGAGCGCAAGCGTTCCTGAAACTCTAATTCGCCTATCGGTTGGGTGTGAAGATGTTGACGACCTTTGGCTAGATATCGAAGCGGCGTTGCTCGCGGGCAAATAGTGAAAAGTTTTCCAATAAGCGGTATTTTTCTCCTATGAAGATCATCCGCCGCTTCCTTGCAGTCTTTGCGCTGCTCGCCCTGGCATTCCAGGCGGTAGGAAGTTTTCTATCTTGGGCCCAACGCCAAGAAGATGCTCCCGCAGATGCGTGGATCGATGAAGATGAAGATGAATTAGAGGATGCCTAGTTGTCACAAGAGGGTTACATCCCAGGAACTTGCAATTTAGGTAAGGGAGAAATTAGCCGCCGGAGAATGGTTGCGGCTCTTGGTTTAGTTCTATCGATATCTGCTCTTCTAACTTTTATAAGCACAGGCGCTTCACGCGAAGCACGACTCGGAATCTTTATTCCACTCCTTGTTATGTCTATTGGTTGGGTGCAGTCGCGCAAGAAGTTCTGTTTAGCTTACGGCTTCGCAGGAACATTTAATTTTGGCAAGATGGGGCAGATATCTCGCGTTTCGGATCCAGCAGATCGTGCCGCAGATCGCAGAACTGCCTTCATCATCTTTGGGCAAAGCGCACTTTATGCGGCAGCGCTAACTTTACTTGTCGT
>JBIJCP010000029.1:0-10769 GCA_044344635.1 Candidatus Planktophila sp.
ATAGAAGTGCTACCTACTCTATTTTGGAGATATTGGGATTGGAATAATTCGCTTTTAAGAAGTGAACTTCTTAGTGCGTGTTCTGTTACGAGCTGTGCGCTCAACTGCAGGTTTATTTACCTTTGCAACTGGTTGGCTCTTCTCTGATTTGGCGACAGTCTTGACTTTAGTAATTCTGCCATTTGAGCCGGTTGGAATATTTAAAGTCTGATAGAGATGTTCGGAGGAAGAGTAAGTCTCTTCTGGTTCGCCCAGACCTAACTGCAAGGCAGTGTCAATCATTTTCCAGCGCGCCAAATCGTCCCAATCCACGAATGTGACAGAAATACCATCTGCGCCGGCCCGCGCCGTGCGACCGATACGGTGAACATAAGTTTTCTCATCTTCTGGACACTGGTAATTAATTACGTGAGTAATGCCATCAATATCAATTCCACGGGCGGCAACATCGGTTGCTACGAGAACATCTGATTTTCCAGCTTTGAAATCATTAAGCGCCTTTTCTCGAGCACTTTGCCCTAAATCGCCATGAATTGAGGCGGCACGGAAACCACGTTCCAAAAGATCATCAGAAGTCTTCTGGCAAGTTCTTTTGGTGCGGCAGAAGACAATTGTTGGTCCTCTGCCATCTGCCTGCAAAATACGAGCAAGCATCTCAATTTTATCTAGTGCGTGCGCGCGCAATACGTGTTGCTTAATGCGAGAGACAACTGCGCCTTCATCTTCATTATCCTGAGTTCGGATGTGGATAGGTTGATTCATGAAGCGACGCGCTAAAGCGATGATATCTCCGGGCATCGTTGCCGAAAAGAGCATTGTTTGCGCTCGGTTAGGGGTGCTTGTAAAAATTTTTTCTACATCTGGCAAAAAACCTAGATCAAGCATCTCATCTGCTTCATCTAACACAACGCGCGATACTTCTTTTAACTTTAATTGACCTTGCCGATATAGATCAAGTAAACGCCCAGGTGTTCCAACAACAATTTCTACTCCGTTAGCAAGCGCATCTATTTGTGGTTCAAATGCTCTACCGCCATAGACAGCGAGAGTGCGAATTCCTCGGTTTCCCGTTAATTCATCAATATCTTTTGTTACTTGCACACAGAGTTCTCGGGTGGGAACGACAACTAAAACTTGTGGCAAACCTTTCGCGACCAGATCTTTCCACTCAGAATCTAGCGGCGCTATTACTCGCTCAATAACAGGAATGCCAAAGGCTAGGGTCTTACCTGTACCGGTTTTAGCCTGGCCAATTACATCCCCATCACCAAGAGCAATTGGTAGAACCATCTCTTGAATTGGAAAGGGGGATATAAAGCCGTGTTCTGCTAACGCGGCTTGAGTTTCCGGGCGAAGGGGAAGATCTGCGAAAGTAATCGACACTTAAACTGCGCCGAAACCAACGCGGCGATCGGCGGCGACCCCTATGTCGACGAAACCGATCTTCTCTGCGGCAACAACTATTTCGTGGCCGCGGATATCTTGCAATGAAAGCGTTGTCTTGCCAGCTATTGCAGCGGCAACTGCCGATTTCACATCCGCCACAGAAGAATTAGTCTCAAAGGCAAGTTCGCCAGAGATATTGGTTATTGCGATGCGGACGTGTGTGCTTTGTGCGGCATCAGATTTCTTTGTGCTCATATGACTATCCTATCGGCAAATCACGCGGGTGAATTCTCGAAATTAATGCCTAATCAAGTTAATTTGATTGATTTCCTGAAAGAGGGAAGCCAGATATGCCTCTCCACATTAAGTTTTCAACTAATTCAACGGCCTGCTGACGAGTTAACTTGCTATCACGATCTAACCAGTGGCGCGCAGTTACTTGTGTGTATCCGATCAGACCGACGCCGAGCAACATGGCAACCTCTTGGGGCAATCCTGTGTCATTCGAGATGATCGCGCTAACCGCGGCGGCACAATCGTAAGTCATGCGGTTTAACCGCTCACGAACTTGAGGCTCAACATTCATATCACTCTCAAATAGCAGGCGGAACGCTTCTCCTTCATTTTCAATGAATGCAAAGTAGGCAACTACAGTGGCGTGTACTCGCATCGAGTTGTCGGGGGTTGAAGAGATTGCTTTCTGTAATTCGAAAACAAGCGAATCAATATGTAAATCCAGAACAGCCAAGTAGAGATCTAGCTTGGAAGGAAAGTGTTGGTAGAGAACAGGCTTACTTACATTGGCTCGATCAGCAATTTCATCCATCGCAGCGGAGTGGTAACCAGCGGCGGTAAATACTTCAAGAGCGGCGTTCAGTAATATCGCACGGCGTTCATCACGCGGTAGACGCGCCTTATCGCCTTTAGCGTTGGTATCTAAGGTAGTCATTGTCCATATCGTAGAGGTAATACTCGCAATAATGAAAGAACGATTGCAGGTGAGAACCATTTGCAGCCTAAAGAGATAATCAAATTGGCGCACAACCTATGGCTACGGCAGAATAGCGCTATGACAAGTTCACCCTTAAAACCTCCAGCGCTGGTTTCGCCTGGACCCGCGCTGACAGTTGATGAGGTTCGTCGCTATAGCCGCCATTTAATTATTCCTGATGTAGCGATGGCGGGTCAGCAGCGATTGATGAATGCAAAAGTTTTATGCGTAGGTGCTGGTGGGTTAGGTTCGCCAGCTCTTATGTATCTGGCGGCAGCTGGGGTAGGAACGTTAGGAATAGTGGAATTTGATACGGTCGATGAATCAAATTTACAACGTCAAATAATTCATGGTCAGAGCGATATCGGCAAGAGTAAAGCCCAATCAGCGAAGGCGAAAATTTCTGAGATAAATCCCTTTGTGCAGGTCATAACACACGAAGTTCGACTTGATAATTCCAATGTAAAAGAGATTTTCTCGCAATATGACATCATTGTCGACGGAACCGATAACTTCGCGACTCGCTATCTAGTAAATGATGCTTGCGTTCTACTTAAGAAGCCTTACGTTTGGGGATCTATCTATCGATTTGATGGACAAGCCAGTGTTTTCTGGGCTGAGTATGGACCTTGCTATCGCTGCCTTTACCCAGAACCACCCCCTCCTGGAATGGTGCCAAGCTGTGCAGAAGGTGGAGTACTCGGAGTTCTTTGCGCAACGATCGGGTCGATTCAAACTACAGAGGCGATAAAGGTTATTACCGGTGTTGGAGAGCCGATCATTGGATCGCTGATGATCTATGACGCCTTAGAAATGTCACTCAGAAAGATAAAAGTTCGTAAAGATCCAAATTGTCCATTGTGTGGCGATAATCCAACACAAAAGGATTTGCTTCCAGATTATGAAGCTTTTTGTGGCGTTCTCTCCGATGCCGCTGAGGTCGCCGTTAAAGATTCGACAATTTCAGTAACTGAACTAGCAAGCAAGATTTCCACTAATGATGATTTCTATCTTGTAGATGTTCGCGAACCAAGTGAATTTGAAATTGTTCGCATCCCTGGGTCTCATCTAATTCCTAAGCAAGGATTCTTAGACGGAACGGTGCTAGCAACTCTTCCGCAAGATAAGCCAATTATTCTGCACTGTAAGAGCGGCGTTCGTTCTGCTGAATGTTTGGCAATTCTGAAAGGCGCTGGATTTGCTGATGCAACTCATGTCGCTGGTGGAGTAATTGCTTGGGCGAAACAGATAGATACCTCTCTACCGGTTTATTGATGCGCGATTCTTATCAAGGTTGCCGTGTGCTGCTCGTGCATGCGCATCCAGATGACGAGACTATAAATAACGGTGCAACTATGGCTCTTTATGCCGCACTCGGTGCGCAAGTAACCTTGGTTACCTGCACTCGTGGTGAAGAAGGTGAAGTTCTAACTCCGGAATTAACTCATCTCGCTAGTTCGGAGACAGATGCCTTAGGTGAGCACCGGGAAATTGAATTGACCAATGCTATGAAAGCTTTGGGTGTCACTGATTTTCGTTTTCTGGCAGAGGGTGAAAGAAAATACCGAGATAGCGGAATGATGGGAACTGAACCCAACAACCGACCTGATGTATTTTGGCAGGCTGATTTTGAAGAAGCTTCAGATTATTTAGTGAAAGTTATTGAAGAAGTTAAACCACATATCTTGATTACTTACGATGAAATCGGAGGATATGGGCACCCCGATCACATACAAGCTCATCGCGTTGCGATGCGGGCGAGTGAAAAATCTAAGTGGCAAATTCAAAAAATTTATTGGAACGCTATGCCTAAATCTGTCCTAGCTGAAAGTATGGCAAAAATGAAAGAGCTGGGATCTGACTTCTTCGGCGCAGATAATGTGGATGATCTCCCTTTTGCTAAAGATGATTCTTTTGTAACAACCCTCATCGATGGAAATGCATTCGTAGATTTGAAGATGGAGGCGATGAAAGCCCATCACACTCAGATTTCTCTCGATGGACCATTTTTTGCACTATCAAACAATTTAGGTCTCCAAGTGTGGGGCCATGAGTACTACACGCTTGTTAAGGGCGAAAAGTGCGCACCATTTGATATCAATGGACGTGAATCTGATTTATTTGCGGGAGTTAATCCCTAAATGAAAGTTATCGGTGCGCTTCTAGTTGGTTTCAGCAGCGGCGCAGCTGCAATATTTCTGCACCACTTTGCGCCCCCTTTCGGAATCACCATCGCGACAGCAGGTACATTCGTTGCGATCTGGGCCGTTGGGCGCTCCTTTGGAAAACGTATTTATAAGTTGATCGCGACTACTTCTTGGATAGCTATCTTCTGGCGTGGTGCATCGCTAGGAGTCGGCAATGAGATATTTATTCAGGGTGACAGGCTAGGAAATACTTTTTTGATAACTTCCGTTATTGCTCTGATTATTGCCCTTGCACTACCCGCTAATTAATTCCAGCTCCAACTCTGTCCATCTGGACCATCGCTCACTGTGATTCCTGTATTTGCCAACAAATCACGTAGCCGATCGCTCTCCTTCCAATTCTTTGATTCCCTTGCTCGCTTACGGATCTGTAAGAGTTTGGCTTGGTCTGAGGACAGCGGCCTGATCTCAATTGTTCGGCCTAGCTCTAAACCAAGTAGGGAATCTGCATACAGAAATATTGAACGTTTCACTTCAGGACTAAGCGAGGAATCTTTCTCAACTGCACGCAATCTCAATAGCGCCCGTGGCGTATCTAGATCCCTTGCAAAGGCCTTTGATACTTCTAGATCCTGTAACTCATTTAACTCATCGCCCCAACTTGCCATATTGGTACGCCAACGCCTCAAAGTTAAGTTAGCTGCTTCAAGTCCTGCCCAAGTTAAATCCATTTGAGAGCGATAGCGATTCTCCAGTAAAGATAGGCGCAAGGAGAGGGGATCTAGCCCACGTTCCTCTAGATCCTTAACGAGGAGAACATTTCCTGCACTCTTGGACATCTTTCTTCCCTCAAAGAGTAAATGCTCGCCATGCACCCACATCTTTACCGCTTCATGGCCAACCATGGAATTTGATTGGGCGCGCTCATTTTCGTGATGAGGGAAACGTAGATCAATTCCGCCGACGTGAAGATCAATTCTCTTATCTAACAGCTCGAGTGACATAGCAGTACATTCGATATGCCATCCCGGAAAACCTTCACCCCAAGGTGAATCCCAAACCATTTCAGTACGGTTTCCGGCGTTCTTCCAGAGCGCCCAGTCGGCATGAAAACGTTTATCGCCTTCATCGCTATATTCAAAGCGATGACCTGGCTTTAAAGCATCTAACTTATTTCCACTAATTGCGCCATAACTTGGGAACGAGCGCGCATCAAAGTAGACCGCACCAAGTTCGGTCACATAGGCATGTCCACTAGCGATCAACTTTGAAATAGTTTGCAACATTAAATCTATAGTTTCACTTGCCCGTGGATAAGAGTCAGCTGGAAGGATATTTAATTTGGCTAAGTCTTGATGAAATTTCGCTTCATAATTTCTTGCAATCTCAAATGGATCCCTCTTCTCCAATTGCGCTTGCTTTAGCAATTTATCTTCCGCCTGAAAATCTTCGGACATATGCCCTACATCAGTGATATTTTGAATAAATCGAACCTCACGGCCTTCTATCTTTAGAGCGCGAACTATCAGATCGGCAAGTAGAAATGTCCGCAAATTACCCACATGGGCATCGCGATAGACCGTTGGACCACAACAGTAGATGTTGACTGTTTTTTCCTCAGTAGGAACGGCTTGCAACTCTCGTGTGAGCGTGTCGTAAATAGAAAACATCATTTATCTCGCTTTTTTATCAGAGTGCGATAAACGAACGTGTGGTGCGTTCTAAATCCCATTGATTCATACAGTGCTAGCGCTGAAGCATTTTGATCATCAACCTGAAGACCAACCTTGGTAGCCCCATCAGCACTTGCAGTAGCGAGTAAATTGTTCATCAAGAACTTTGCTACACCTTTACCACGTGAAGAAGGATCCACAAAGAGCCTTTTGACAATAGACCAAGTACCAGATGTTGCTATACGTCCAACTGCAACAATTTGCTCACCAATTTTTATCGCGCCATATCGGGCTGGATACCGGTTCATTAAATTTTCTAACGGCTCATCAGATTGGATTTTCAGCCAAGGCTTTGAGGGAGAATCCAATACTTCGTAGGTAAATTCTTCATTGCCTGCAAATTCACTTTCTCCGATATCTCTAATCAGAAAATTGCCAGCGAACTTCAAACTCCAACCAGTTCGATCTAGGTATTGATCCAGCTCTTCATAAATCGGTAATGGAATAGCAAACGTGGGAGTCAACTTGTTCTCTCGGTAGATATTGATTACCTCGTCAACTGCACCTTCAAGATCAATCGGCGGTTCTCCGATTGGGCCGGCACCTAATGGAAGAACTGAATTTGCCCTCATCGTAAATCCATCTGAAATACGTAGCCGCCATTTTCCAAAATCCATTACGCGCTCTGCCGGCCAAGTTAGATCCGAGAGTTTTTCTAGATCCAAAATTCTTTGCGAAAGTGGAGCGCCCTTGCCGGCTAAATCAGGCAGCGGTTTGATCTCTCTCCAGATCGCTATTTCATCTGACGAAAAGAATATTGATTCAGACTTCGAATTAATTAAGTGGTTATCGCTCTGCAGAATTCCCACGATATCTCGATAGCCGCCGCTGGGTTCGTGGAGACGGATCGTGACGCGTTTGCCGATGGCTCCACTAAGCGCCCCAATAGTTGAGGGCATAGATTTCTGGGCCGCCTCGGTCATGTTGATACTTTAATCGGGCAAGTGAGCCTGCGCATGGTTAGAATAAGCTCAATCGTGAGGCGCGCCTATCAAGCGCTATTAAACCTGGAGGTTAGCTCGTGACCTATGTAATCGCCCAACCGTGCGTTGATGTGAAGGATAAATCTTGCATTGAAGAATGCCCAGTTGATTGCATCTATGAAGGAGGACGTGCGCTTTATATACAGCCCGATGAATGCGTTGACTGTGGAGCATGCGAACCGGTCTGTCCTGTGGAAGCGATTTATTATGAGGATGACATTCCATCGCAATGGAAAGATGCGTCGAAGATAAATACAGAATTCTTCGTCGAACTCGGTTCACCAGGAGGCGCTGCCAAGGTGGGTCTTACAAATAGCGATCATCCAATCGTCGCTGCGCTTCCTCCTAAAGAATAATTTCACAAAGCCTTTCCTGCCACGGATTATGCGCCAACCTCTGCCGGATTTTCCGTGGGATGCGCTTGCACCATATGCAGATAAGGCCCGCGCGCATACAGCAGGCATAATTGATTTATCTCAAGGAACGCCAGTTGATGCAACTCCCGAATTAATTCAAAGGGTACTGCGCGAAAGTTCTGATTCACCACGCTATCCAGTAACCGCCGGAACAAAAGAGTTGCAGAGCGCAATTCGCAATTGGGCGATAAGCCATCTAGGTGCATCAGGTGACTTTGATGTACTTCCTGTTATAGGTTCTAAAGAGTTGGTGGCTTGGCTTCCGACCATCTTAGAAAGTAAGCAAGTTATCTATCCTGAGGTGGCTTACCCAACATATTTAGTAGGCGCGCTACTGGCACAAGCCCAACCCATCGCAGTCGGTGTAGATGCTAAAACTTGGCCGAGCGCCGATTTTGCTTGGATCAATACACCAGCAAATCCGACTGGTCGCGTTCATTCAGAAGCTGAAATACGTTCGGCGATTGATTGGGTACGCAGGAATAACGCCGTTCTAGTCTGCGATGAGTGTTACATAGATTTCGGCGATACAGAGGTTCCAACTTCGCTGCTGAAATATACCGATGGCGATAACGCTAATCTCTTGGTAGTGCACTCACTTTCCAAGCGATCTTCAATGGCTGGCTACCGTGGTGCATTCGTAATCGGTGATTCAAAACTAATTGCAAAAATTCGCGAAATTAGAAAACATGCAGGAATGATGGTTCCGTTACCGATCCAAAATTCTATGGCGGCGGCCCTTAGCGACGAAACGCATGTAGAAGCACAGCGCGCGCGATACAACTCGCGCCGTGCAACTCTCGCTCCGGCTTTGCAGGAAGCCGGCTTCAGAATTGACGATTCAGCAGCTGGGCTTTATATCTGGTGTACGCGCTCAGAAGATTCCTGGATATCGGTTGATTGGCTAGCCAGTCTCGGAATTTTGGCCACACCGGGTTCATTTTATGGACCGCTCGGTGCAAACCATATTCGCATCGCTATGACTGCAACCGATGCACAAATTACAGATGCCGCCGGACGCATCCGACAGGCGCTCAAATAATGGCAATTGGGATTTTACTAGTAGGCGGTTTTGGCACTCGCTTAAAACCCCTAACAAATGAAACCCCGAAACCGATGTTGCCGGTTGGTGGTTTACCAGTTACAGAACGACAGTTACTTGCCGCCAAAAAAGCAGGTATCAACACGGTAATTTTAGCGACCTCATATCTCTCTGATGTATTCACGCCTTATTTTGGTGATGGCTCTAAATGGGGGATGAACTTGCTCTATGCCGTTGAAAGCCAGCCACTTGGTACCGGGGGCGCAATACGTAATGCCGCCGCCCTAGTAAATTTTGCTGATTCCAAAGAAGAATTCGTGATTTTTAATGGTGATGTTTTGAGCGGTCACGATATTGCGGCACAGCTCGAATTTCACAGAGCAAATAGCGCCGATGCCACACTTCATTTAATCGAAGTTGCCGATGCGCGAGCATTTGGCTGCGTGCCAACACACCCAGATGGAAGAGTGATCGATTTCCTCGAGAAGATGGAGAATCCGGTGACTAATTCAATTAACGCCGGATGTTACATTTTTAGCCCTTCGGTAATTTCAGAGATTCCAGCTGGTGAAGTTGTCAGTATCGAACGCGAGACTTTCCCTAAGTTAGTCAAAGATGGTCGACCAGTTTATGGATATCACGAGCAGTCTTATTGGCTCGATATTGGTACTCCAGCTGCGCTCTTTAAGGGATCGCGAGATATCGTGGGCGATGGTTTTCACGCAGGACCCGGGTGCACAATCGGTGAAGGGTCAGTTATTTCCGGGGGCAGTTCTATCGGCGCAGGATCCACAATCGGCGTCGACTGCGCAATCAGTAATTCAATTATTGGCGATGGGGTGGAGATTGGCGACAACTGCGCCATCGCGGATTCATTTATTCTCCATAACTCAAAAATTGCAGATAACTCAAAAATTCTTGGAAAATACATATCACCAAGTGAAAATCTGCCGATTTCACCCCAATAAGTCGATAAATCTCCGCCAAAAGCGCTGAAATTGAGCGTGATTCTCCAATTTGAAGGAGTTCTCTGGCTTGACTTAAAGGGATTACAAGCGTGTAATTCGCTGTAGAGAAGTTACGTTCATGAAGGACGTAGCCAAGAAAGGTCTTGAGGAGATTAGTCGATGCCGATTCGTCCAGAAGCTACACCTACTGGCAATCCAACAGCCCCTACTGCTGGACCATCAATCAAATTAGCAAACGGAGAGAATATTGAACTCTCCTGGCAAGAACGCGCTCTTTGCGCACAAACAGATCCAGAAGCATTCTTTCCTGAAAAAGGTGGTTCAACTCGTGAAGCAAAGCGAGTCTGCCTCTCTTGCGATGTTCGCCAAGAATGTTTGGAATACGCGCTCGCTCATGATGAGCGCTTTGGTATCTGGGGTGGACTCTCCGAACGTGAGCGTCGCCGTTTGAAGCGCCGCCCAGCGTAACTCTCATGAGTTCACATCGCGTCACCGCGATTCTCGTACTTCACGACGGCGCAACCTGGTTGCCTGAAGTTGTTGTATCACTAACTTCCCAAACTCATAAGATTGATCAAATAGTTGCAGTTGATACTGGATCAATTGACTCTTCCGCAAAGTTAGTTAAAGGCGCGCGAATTCCAGTTTTACCAATGGATCGTGAAACCGGTTTTGGAGAGGCAATCTCTCACGCGGTATCAACTCTTCCTGCAATAGCAGACCCAGAACGGGAATGGCTCTGGATAATTCATGATGATTTATCAGTACATCGCAAAGCCTTAGCGAATTTAATTTCAGAGGTGAAGATGCGCCCCAATGTGGTTATGGCTGGCCCTAAGCTTTTAGGTTGGCATGATCGAACGCACTTATTGGAAATCGGAATTAGCATCGCAGCAAATGGAAATCGTTGGACTGGACTTGAGCCGGCCGAGTATGACCAAGGACAAAGAGATGGCGTTCACGAAGTTCTTGCAGTCAGCACCGCAGGCGCCTTAATTCGCCGCGATATCTTTGAACAGCTTGGTGGCTTTGATCCCAATCTAGATCTCTTTCGCGATGATGTAGATTTTGGCTGGCGCTTATATTCGGCGGGCTATGCTGCA
>JBIJCP010000140.1:0-2960 GCA_044344635.1 Candidatus Planktophila sp.
GGAGCAGAAGTAACAGTTACATCTGAACCCTTGAGTTCTCCCCCCACAACTTGGGCGATTTCGGAGGCTTTGAGCGCAATCATCGCTTCGCCTCAATTTTCTGAGCCAGAATTAACCGATCATCGAACTCCAGAACTTCACCCTTTATCTCTTGGCCAAGTTCATGACCTTTCCCAAGAATTATCACTGTATCTCCAGGTGATGCCAGCGCCGCGGCACATTCGATCGCGCTAGCGCGATCGTTAACAACTTGCGATGGTTTAGCAATCTTTAGACCGCTGACCATCGCATCTAGTATTGCTGATGGATCTTCTGATCTCGGATTATCACTTGTAAAGATCGCAATATCTGCATTTTCAAGTAGCGCTTTACCCATCAGTGGGCGTTTAGTGGCATCACGATCTCCCCCACAACCCAGAACCGCAATTACTTTTCCAGATGTAAATTCGCGAACCGATTTGAGCACATTGGAAACAGCATCCGGTGTGTGTGCATAATCAACGAATGCATTGAAATTCTGGCCTAACGCAACCTCTTCTAATCGCCCTGCCGCTCCCGAAATCATAGGGACTATCGCGGCAATGTCGACTGGATCAACTCCAGACTCTGCTGCGATAGCGATCGCCATTAGTAAATTATCGAAGTTATAGCCACCCCTTAACCTAGTTGTGGTCTCAATTAAAATTCCGCCGGCGCCACGAATCTTTAACTGAACTTGCTTGGCGTGAGCATCTATTTCTATGTAGTGCCAGGTTGCATTCCGATTAGATCTCGACAAGGAGACAACTGGGAGTTCTGTTAGGGATGCCAGCCGCGCTCCATAGAGATCATCAATATTTATGAAGGCCACCTCAGCCATGGAATAGTTGAAGAGCGCGGCTTTTGCCGCAAAGTAACTCTCCATATCCCCGTGAAAATCTAAATGATCCTGCGTCAAATTTGTGAAGCCCGCAATAGCAAAGTGGGCTCCCTCGAGTCGATGTAGTTGCAGAGCGTGACTTGATGCTTCGATCACCAAGTGGCGCAAGTGGCGCTCTCGCATCACAGCTGCCAACGCCTGTATATCTGTAGCCTCAGGCGTCGTCCGCTTGCTGGAGATAACTTCGCTACCAATTCGAGTTTCGACAGTACCAATGAGCCCAGAATGGCGATCTGCTCCTTCGAAGAGCTGATGTAACAATGTGGTCACGGTCGTTTTTCCATTAGTTCCAGTGATCGCGATTGAATTTAAATCTCGCATTGGTTCGCCATACAACATCGCCGCTACTCGTCCCGCCAGCAAACGTGGATTATCTACAACGAGAACTGGTAAACCTTTAACTAGTTTTGCGCCTGCTTGATCTGTCAATACTGCAACTGCCCCGGCCTGCTTTGCGTTCTGCGCAAATTCTGCTCCGTGGCGATGAGCTCCTGCAATGGCTATAAATAAATCCCCAGGAACTACCTCGCTGTCGTTATGAGAAGCTCCATTGATAACAATCGCGGCTAAATCGCTTTCACTAATTGAACTCTGTGCGCCAAAAGAGTTTGCGATTTTAGTGAGCGATAAACTAGGAGAATTAAAAGGTCGCATCATCGCTTCTCTGCACTCGCTTGCCTGACCTTGATCTGCGTGGCTTGGCTTTGCATCTTTAGCAACTCGCCTTTTGTTAGCGCTATCGGCTTAACCTTGGTTCCGGTTGGTGCTACGTGTTCTGATTGAAGAACAAATGACATCACCTTTTTAAAGACTGGACCACCAAGTGAGCCGCCATAGTAAGCGCCTCTAGGATCTTGGATAGTTACGGAAATTACATACTTTGGATCATCAGCTGGTGCAAAACCAATAAAAGAGGCGGTGTAACCGCTATAGCAACCACATTCAGTGTCGTAACGATTTGCTGTACCTGTCTTGCCAGCAACTCGATAGCCATCAATCGCAGCACTTGGCGCAGTGCCTTTCGCGGACACAACTGACTCCATCATTAGACGTAATTGCTTTGCAGTAGTTGCGCTAATTACCCGCTCATTAGTTCGTGGCACTGATGCAGTGAACTTACCCGAAGTATCTGTGGTACCAGCAATAACTGTAGGAGAAACTCGTACTCCATCATTTGCAATAGTTGCAAAGATGCTCGTTGCCTGCATAGCTGTAAGAGAATATCCCTGACCAAATGCCACGGTTGGAGCAGTGGTTGCTGACCAATCACTGACAGGATGGAATATGCCGCCTGATTCACCAGGTAGACCTGAACCGGTTGACTTACCCATTCCAAACTTGGAGAGATAGTTATAGAGAGTTTGATTCGAGAGCATCTCGCCGATCTTTATCGTTCCTGTGTTGGAAGAAACTGCCAAGACTCCAGAAGTCGTTAAATACTGCACTGGATGGCGATCGTGATCACGGAATTTCTCTCCACCGCGTGTAAGCGAGTAAGGAACTTTTAATACAGTTTCTGGCGTTACCTTCTTCTCTTCTAGCGCTGCAGCAAGGGTCATAACTTTGCCAGTGGAACCGGGTTCGTAGACATCTTGCACTGATGGATTTCGCATATTTGCGGCAGTAACGCTCTTAGTGTTATTTGGGTCAAAAGTTGGTGCGGTTGCGTGTGCCAAAATCTGTCCGGTCTTAGGGTCAATAACAATAACTGTGCCACTCTGAGCACGCGCCTTGTCGACCGCCTCCTGTATGGCGTTTACTGCAACCCATTGCACATCTCGATCAATGGTTAATCTCACGGATGTACCTTTTTTCGCTGCGACTATCTCGTTCTGTGAACCTGGAATTTCCGCGTCTAGGCCACGTGCAAATGAGTAGCTACCATCGGTTCCAGTGATAATTGAGTTCATGCTAGATTCGATTCCAGTTGCACCGATGCCATCTTGTCGGACAAAACCGATCAGCGATGAAACCAAAGAACCCGAAGGATATTCACGAATAAAATTTCTTTCAGAGAAAAATCCAACGATTCTTTTATCTA
>JBIJCP010000030.1:0-10697 GCA_044344635.1 Candidatus Planktophila sp.
TCTGAAAGCGCTGCTCCGACAGGTTCTAATATTTTCTTAGAGAATTTGCTGGGAGTTAACTGATCAGCGCCACCTTGCCAGTGTGCCCATTCGAGTTCTTTGCCAACAATTCTTGGAAGATATAGAACCTTTCCACTCTCTAAGAGCGCAGTATTCAAATCCGAAGTGCTTGGTTCATCCCCGTAAGAGATATATGTTGCGATATGTGATGCATTTACAAATTCAAGTGAGCTAGCAAGGTAAGCAAAAGAGTGATCTAGATATCTTTCACGCCTTTCAAAGCGATAGCGATTGCGCAAATCGGCTTTCTCACTCGATGCGCTCACGTAAATCCCCAATATTTGGTTACTCAAGAAGTATTGTTGCTGATTATGTCAGACCGTATGCGTGTGGATGAGTTCCTCTCCTCTCTTATTTCAATATGCCGTCCACTAGAACCATTCAGCATGTCGCTACTGGATGCGCACGGGGCAACGCTCGCCGAAGATGTTTATGCAGGAGAGCGGTTGGTTTTAAAATCTGGCTCACGAATCCGCTCAACTCAAATTGGGTTAGCTGCTTCTATCGGCCGCGACCAACTGCCGACACGGCCGCATCCGCGCGTAGTTGTGCTGTCCGCTGGGCCTGATCTAGTTGAACCAGGTAAAGAGTTAAAAGTAGGTGAGGAGTTTGAAACTAATTCTTGGTTGCTGACCACCGCTGTACGCGAAGTTGGAGCAGTTGCCTATCGAGTACACACAATTCCTGATGATGAAGCGCAACTGCAAGCAGTGATTGAGGATCAACTAGTTCGGGCAG
This sequence comes from Candidatus Planktophila sp., assembly GCA_044344635.1. GTDB lineage: Bacteria > Actinomycetota > Actinomycetes > Nanopelagicales > Nanopelagicaceae > Planktophila. Next base: position 799 of record JBIJCP010000030.1, read on the forward strand.
ATTTAATAATAATTAGCGGTGAGCGTAAAGATGATTCATTTGATTTGATTACCCGAACTTTGGCAGCGATGGGCGAGATCACAACTGTAGATATCGCTATTGAATCTAGCGGAAGACATAATTTTGGAGTAATTGGTCCGGATAAAACTCCTGTTGTGACTCTGCCTGGTGATCCAGTTGCGGCATATATATCTTTTGAGCTATTTATCCGCCCTATGATTCGAACAATGTTAGGTGCTGCGACGATTCATCGCCCTTCAGTGAAAGCCAAACTTGAGAAGGCGATAACTTCGACAAGTGATAACCGTTCTTATATTCGTGCAGTTCTTTCCGAAGACGGTAAATCTGTATTGCCGCTTTTCTCGCAGGGCTCTAGCGTGCAAGATGAACAGACCACGCTTTCTGATGCCAACGCTCTCATTGCTGTGCCCGAAGGTGATGTGAAAATCGCAGCTGGCTCAGATGTAACAGTTGTTGTACTTGAGCGTCGATATATTTGAACTAGGAATAAATAAATGTCTGAGAATTGGCCCGTGCATCTGAAATCAGGCGAGTTAATTCTTAAGCCACTTCGTTGGCGCGATCGCAATCGCTGGCTAAATCTACGCAATGAAAATCGCGATTGGCTGACCGAATGGGAAGCCACGTTGCCACAAGTGCCGGGTGAAGGTGGTTCCAATAAGCTGCCAACATTCTTTGAAATGGTTAGTTGGCATCGCCGCGAAGGTCGACAGGGGCGTTCTTATGCCCTTGCCATCTGGCATATCAACGGGCAAGGCAAGAATTTGATCGGGCAAATCACAATGGGTGGAGTGATGTACGGAGCTATGCGTGGTGCGCATATCGGCTATTGGATTGGCCGGGCATATGCCAATCGCGGATTTACAACTCAAGCAGTTCAGGCGGTTACCGATTTTGGCTTTAGCGCCCTTAAATTGCATCGCCTTGAAATAAATATTCGCCCAGAAAATCTTCCATCAATTCGGGTAGCCGAAAAAGCAGGGTACCTATTTGAGGGAGTACGACCTCGGTACTTACATATAGATGGAAGTTGGCGCGACCATGTCTGTTACGTCAAAGAAAATAGTGAGGTCATTTAACCCTCTAAATCCGCAGAGTTTGAGGGGTGCTCCTCTAACCTTGGTTCATCATGGCTTCAGGAATCATCTATCTATTGATAATTGGCATGTGGGTGGCTTACTTCCTCCCACGCTGGGTCCACGATAGAAATGAATTCTCCGGAAAGAGCGTCGAAAGATATAAGAGCGCACTCCGAATAGTTGCTAGCAATTCTCCTGGCGGGAGTTCTGGAACTGGAGTAATTCATACCGATTTAGATCGCGAAGCAAAAGTTGCCCAACAACTTATGCGTCGCCGAATTATCTTTCTACTAATTACTATTTCATTCGTTATGACGATAGTGGGTGCAACAATGCAAACTCTCGCAATTTCATTTATTGGAATTCCGGCGCTGGCCTTCGTAATGTATTTGGCGTATGTACGCCATCAAAGCAAAACTGAGAGAGCGCAACGTCGTCGGGTTACTCAACTGCATCGCAGTACTGCAGGAGTTTCGTCCACAAACTTATCTGAAGTAGTTGCCCCTAAACAAAGCACAGAACATTGGATTCCACTCACCGAACGTGAACTTACTGGCGTAACAATTTTGCCGAAGGGTAGCGCTGCAGCTCGCGGAGAATGGCAACCAAATTCAGTTCCGGTGCCTACTTACGTAAGCGCTCCAAAGGCAATTGTTCCAAAACGTGTAATTGATCTAACAACACCTGGACAGTGGAGTGAAGAGCAAGAGAGACTTGAACGTGAAGCGCTTGCAGCGGCTGCACCATCCAGAGATGAGATCTTTGATCAACAGTTAGCAGATGAAGCTGTGGCCCGATTAAAAGAGAATCGCGCCGCTAACGGATAAAGGCTAGATCCACGATGGCAGCCACATACGGGCCCGCCATGCTTCGTAGGTGATTACATCAGCGATGAATATTGGCAAAAAGTAGATAAAGTTTAGAAATATCACAGCACCCACAAGTGCGATGAAAATGTAGGTATTTCTGCTATTTTTAAAGTGAATTAGCGCAATATAAGCGCAGTAAAGAATCGCAAGTATTATAAATGGTTGAAATACGATGGCATAAAATGAAAATACAGTGCGCTCTTGAAAAAAGAACCAAGGTAGATAACCCGCTGTAATCCCAACGACAATAATATTTAACTGTGGCTCATAGAGTTTTTGGGCTAGTGATCTAATCCAAAACCCAAAGATAACCGCAACTGCAATTGTGCCGATCCACCATAAAAATGGCGTTCCCAACGCTAGAACTTCCTGCGCACAATTTTCTGCGCCACACCCTTCGGGGCTCTGGTAATAAAATGAAGTAGGTCGCCCCATAATAATCCAACTCCAGGGATTTGCTTGGTAGGCATGCTTTTCAACTAATCCAGTATGAAAGCCCAACATTTGAGAGTGATAATGTATAAACGAGTTAAGGGCACTCGCTGAGTGATCACGCGCCCAACCACGACTCGAGAGAAACCAACCTGTCCAAGAAGCGAAGTAAATCGCCACCGGTGTAATCGCGTACTGCGCAAGAGTTCTTAGCGTTGGCTTTATAAGATCGCGCCCAGTGTGGTGAGTAAAGACCCTATAAATTGCAATGACCGCAAATAAAGTTAAGAAATAGAGACCACTCCATTTTGTTGCGACAGCTAACCCAAGCGCAATTACTGTCCACCAATGCCAGCGCATCACAAAGAAATATGTTGCTAGCAGTATGAAGAAAGTTAAATAAATATCTAGCAGGGCTATCCGCGAATGAACCAGTGCAAGACCATCCATTGCCATTAAAGCGCTGGCTGAAAGCGTAAGAAAAGAGTTTCGAAATAATCGCTGCGCAATTAATGCAATCAATATGACCATGATTGACCCAAGTAGAGCCCCCATAAAGCGCCAGCCGAACTCGTTATCTCCAAAAATCTTTATTCCCAAGGCGATTAGCCATTTGCCAACTGGGGGATGGACGACAAATTCGGGAGCGCTCTTAGCTACTTCAACGCCATAGGCCAGATAGTCACGGGCGCCATCGACGTAGTAGACCTCATCGAATACAAAACCTTTTGGTCTTCCCAAATTAAATAATCTAAGGGCAAGAGCGAATAAAGCGATCGCTGCTACGCCTATCCGGGTTTTCACAGGCTTAGCGTACTGAGAGGATGTACCTATGGCTTTAACGATGGCGGCGACTCCTCTGGGAAATCCCTTGGATGCAAGTCCGCGCTTAAAAGATGCAATTGCAGAAGCTGAAATTATCGCCGCCGAAGATTCTCGTCGCTTTCATCGCTTATGTGCAGATATTGGCGTGACATTTACTGGCAAAGTAATTTCTTTCTTCGACGGAAATGAAACTGAGCGAAGCGAAGAGATCTTGCAGTATTTGAGATCAGGCAAGAACGTTTTAGTTGTTTCTGATGCCGGTATGCCAACAATTAGCGATCCTGGCTTTCGATTGGCTCGCGATGCAATGGCAGAAAATTTAGAAGTAAGAGTTATTCCTGGACCGAGTGCCCCAGTAATGGCAATTGCGCTATCTGGTTTAGCGACCGATCGATTTACTTTTGAAGGATTTACTCCCCGCGCAGTTGGCGCAAGACAAGCAACTTTTGAAGCGCTGCGATTTGAAGAGCGAACAATGGTCTTCTTTGAAGCCCCACATCGCCTTATTGAATCTTTACAAGATGCAAGAAGCGTTTTTGGCAGCGATCGAAGAGGTGCAATTTGTCGCGAGATGACCAAGACTTATGAAGAAACTATTCGCGGAACGCTGACTGAACTTCTGCAATGGGCTGAGAGTAAAGAAGTCTTAGGCGAGATAACGCTGGTTATCGCCGGAGCTGATGTTGGTACGGCTGAGAAATCGGCTGCAGATATGGTTGCTCGAGTACGTGAATACGAGGCGGCCGGAATGGATCGAAAGAGCGCAATTTCCACCGTGGCCGATGAATTCGACCTTCCGAAGCGGATCGTTTATGCAGCAGTAGTTGATGCGAATAAGATGCGCTCGTGAAGTCCTTTTATCTAACTACGCCGATTTACTATGTAAATGATGCGCCGCATATCGGACATGCATATACAACGGTGGCCGGCGATGTTCTGACTCGCTGGCATCGCCAACGTGGCAGAGCAGTTTGGTTCTTAACCGGAACCGATGAACACGGACAGAAAGTGATGCGCACCGCAGAACAAAACAACGTTGCGCCACAGGCTTGGGTCGATAAGTTGGTTGCCGATGCTTGGAAACCTAATTGGAGAGCGTTAAATATTGCAAATGATGATTTCATTCGCACCACCGAACCTCGCCACACTGAACGCGTTCAAAAATTTCTGCAATCACTTAAAGATGCGGGCCATATTTATGCTGGTAAATATGAAGGCCCATATTGCGTGGGATGTGAAGAATTTAAATTACCTGGCGATCTAATTGATGCAGATGGCGAGAAACTCTGCCCGATCCACAGTAAGCCAATCGAATTAGTAAATGAAAATAACTGGTTCTTTAGATTGTCTGCATTCGTTGAACCACTACTTGAGCACTACCGTAATGATCCTGGCACTTGCCAACCAGAGAGTGCGCGTAATGAAGTAGTCTCATTTTTAGAAGGCGGAGTATCTGACCTTTCAATTTCTCGTTCTACTTTTGATTGGGGAATCCCGGTTCCTTGGGATACCGATCAAGTGGTTTATGTCTGGTTTGATGCTTTGCTCAATTACGCAACTGCGGTCGGATTAACTGATCCAGCTGATAGTGAAGGTGGAAAGAAATTTGCGCAGACTTGGCCAGCAGATGTTCATTTAGTCGGAAAAGATATCTTACGTTTTCACGCAGTTATCTGGCCGGCTATGTTGATGGCGGCAGGAGTTGCAGTGCCAAAGAAAGTCTTTGCCCACGGTTGGCTTCTCGTCGGTGGCGAAAAGATGAGCAAGAGCAAGCTAACTGGAATTGCGCCATCGGATATCACAGACCACTTTGGCGTAGATGCTTTCCGTTACTACTTCTTGCGCGCTATTCCTTTTGGTAGCGATGGTTCATTCTCTTGGGAAGATATGTCAGCGCGGTATACATCCGAACTTGCCAACGATTTTGGTAACTTAGCCTCACGTTTAGCAGCGATGATTGAAAAGTACTGCGACGGTAAAGTCCCAGCAGTTGCCACGGATGCCGGTTTATCTAGCGCACTTGCCGCAACAGTTGCTAAAGCAGACGCCGCAATGGTGGCGCTAGATTTCCAAGGCGGAATCACTGCAGTTATGGATTTCTGTAAAAAGGTAAATGGCTATGTCACCGAGAGAGAGCCGTGGATATTGGCTAAAGATGAGGCAAATAAGGCTGAGTTAAATGAGGTTCTGTATAACACCGCCGAATCGCTACGTGCTCTCGCTGTCTTGCTGCATCCAGTAATGCCCGCCACAACTGAAATTCTCTGGGAGAGTCTGGGCGCGAATAAATCCATTGGATCGCTAAGTGCACAAGTTATTTCCAACGTTGCTAATTGGGGTCAGTTGCCTGAAGGAACTATCGTCACAAAGACTCCAGTTTTATTTCCACGGCTCGAGATTAAAGAGTAATTTTCCATGGCAGATCGCCACAATCGCGATATTGATCGCCCGCTGGCACCTACGCCGAAACCACTGCCCGTTGCGACCGTGGATTCGCACGCGCACCTGGAGATAGTCACAGATGCCGCTCCTGATTCAGATGCAGTAAAAAAAGTTTTAGATGATGCCAAAGCCGCCGGAGTTGATCGCGTTGTGCAGGTTGGATATTCAGCAGAGCAATCTAAATGGTGCGTAGCAGCGGCCGAACACTTTAACGATAGCGTTTTAGCAGCGGTTGCCCTGCATCCTAATGAAGCACCAATAGTCGCCGATATGGAAGCGGATCTAAAGATAATTGAAGAACTTGCAGCACATCCACGGGTACGAGCAATTGGTGAGACTGGTTTAGATTATTTCCGAACCCCTCCAGAACTTAGAAAACGTCAGCAAGATTCCTTTAAATGGCATATTGAATTAGCCAAGAAGAATAAGAAAGCTCTGGTAATCCATGACCGCGATTCGCATGAAGATGTCTTATCAATATTGCTTGAAGTCGGTGCGCCAGAGAAGACGATATTTCACTGTTTCTCTGGCGATGTTGAAATGGCGAAGATCTGTATTGACCGGGGATATGTGCTTTCTTTTGCAGGCACTTTAACTTTTAAGAACGCACCTGCCTTACGCGAGGCTGTGAAATTGGTTCCTTATGAACAATTACTTGTTGAAACAGATTCACCATTTCTAGCGCCTATGCCTAACCGCGGAGCGCTGAATACTCCCGCGCAGATTGCAAATATTGTGCGGGCGATGGCGGAGGAGCGAAATGAAAGCGTCGCAACTTTGGGGCAAGCGCTTTCTGATAACGCTGAGCGAATATTTGGCTCCTTCACTGCAGGTTCAACGCTATGACTTTGCTCGGTGCTGCAGAAATTAGAGCGCTAGCAGAGAGGTTAGATTTAAAACCATCAAAATCACTCGGTCAAAACTTTGTTATTGATGGAAATATCTGTCGCAAGATTGTTCGTACCGCCGGCGTTACATCTTCAGATATTGCGCTAGAGATCGGTCCTGGACTGGGTTCGCTTACGCTAGCGATGATGGAAGAAGCCGCCAGCGTTGTGGCAGTTGAAATTGATCCACGCTTGGCCAACCAACTTCCTATAACTGCTGCAGCACATAGCGAAAACGCAGAACGATTAACGGTGATAAACCAAGATGCTTTACAGCTAAAAAATTTGCCAGTTGATCCAACTGTTTTAGTCGCTAATCTGCCCTATAACGTTTCGGTTCCGGTCTTTCTTCACCTTTTAGAGATTCTCCCAACGCTACGTAGCGGCGTGGTGATGGTGCAGGCCGAAGTTGCCGATCGCTTAGCGGCTAAACCAAATACCAAAGAGTATGGAATTCCATCGGTTAAGGCTGCTTGGTGGGCGCAAGTTACCGGTGCAGGATCGGTATCGCGTTCGATCTTCTGGCCTGCCCCCAATGTTGATTCCAAGTTGGTGGCATTTAAGCGAAGGGAAACACCCGGTGACGAAAACCTGCGCAAAGAGGTATTTGCCATTATTGATTTGGCATTTGCGCAACGGCGCAAGATGTTACGTGCCGCCCTTTCATCACGATATGGGGGATCGGGCGCCGCTGAGGCACACTTAATAGCCGCCGGAATCGATCCAACGCTGCGTGGTGAATCGCTGGATATTCATAGTTTCTGCAAAATCGCACAACAAGGTTTAGAGTCTTAACGTGTCTGCGACAAATAACGGATCCGTAACTGTGCGCGTGCCCGCCAAAGTCAATCTGCAATTGGCAGTTGGCCCGCGCGAAGCAGATGGTTATCACAACTTAGTTTCAGTCTTTCAAGCAATTTCAATTTATGACGATGTAACCATTAGCAAGAGTGCGTCTGGCTCTGGAATAACCATTGAAATTACTGGTGATCACACACACGGAGTACCTGGCAACTCTACAAATTTGGCGGTAAAAGCCGCCCAGTTGATCGCTGATGAGTACGACTTTGCCGTGGATATACATATTGCAGTGAATAAATCGATTCCGGTTGCAGGTGGAATGGCGGGTGGAAGTGCAGATGCCGCCGCAGTAATTGTTGGATTAAATGAGTTATTTGATTTAGAAATGTCGCGGGAAGAGATGTTGGAATTTGGATCACAATTGGGAAGCGATGTCCCATTTATGATTACCGGTGGAACAGCAATCGGCCAAGGTCGAGGTGATCAGTTAACCGCAGCGCTTTCGCGCGGCACTTACCACTGGGTTCTAGCGCTTTCTACAGTTGGTCTTTCAACGCCTGCGGTTTATCAAGAGTGTGATCGTTTACGCGCCGGCTTAGATATCGCCGCACCACAGACTAGCGATGCGCTTATGCAATCTTTACTAAGTGCAGATCCTAAAGCAGTTGGCTTAGCGCTACAGAACGATCTGCAATCGGCGGCTTGTTCTTTGCGTCCCGCGCTGACTTTAGTTTTAGATGTTGGTGAAGAATACGGAGCCCTTGGCGCAATCGTCTCGGGTTCAGGGCCTACTGTGGCATTTTTAGTTGGCGATGAAGAGCAAGGTTTAGATCTAGCGGTTGCACTTACTTCAAGTGGAGTTGTGGGAAGCGTGGCGCGGGCTTATGGACCGGTGCCCGGAGCGAAAGTTATTTAGATCTCTTCTAAATGTGCAGCAAGAACGCTTAACAGATCAGCAAGCGCCAAGCGTTGTTCACGAGTTAATCCCTTTAACAAGTCTCGCTCGTGTTCTAGCAACCCATCAAGTGCTTTATCAACTGCCCGCATTCCTGATGCGGTCAAAGTGACAAGAGAACCACGGCCATCATCGGGATCAGGTTGGCGTGTGATCAACTTCAATTCTTCTAAGCGATCTAATCGATTTGTCATTGTTCCACTTGTGACAAGTGTTTCTTGCATTAATTCACCAGGAGAAAGTTGGTAAGGATCGCCAGCGCGACGTAACGCAGCTAATACGTCAAAACCCCAAGTTTCTAAATCTGCGAATGCATCGCGGCGCGCAATATCGAGATTGCGTGAAATACGTGTGATGCGACTTAAAACAGCGAATGGGCTTAAATCTAGATCGGGGCGTTCGCGCTTCCAGGCCGCAATTAGGCGGTCTACCTCATCGCGATTAGCGCTCATAGAGGTAAAGGCTAGCGGCGATAACTGCCCCCGAAGTGTTGCTCGGAAGTGTTGATGGTCGCGAGCACACATGGTTATGAGGGAGAATATGCGTTCCGCCATTGTGTAGTGGCTAGCACATGGGCCTTTGAAGCCCAGGGTCCAGGATCGATACCTGGTGGCGGAGCAATTTCAATTGCCCGCCGAAGGAGATGGCGGAGCCAGACCCACCAGTTAGACTTACCCATATGAGTGCAAACCTCGAGACGGTTGTTGTTCTAGCCGCAGGTGAAGGCACTCGAATGAAATCTGCAACACCAAAAGTTCTGCATGAAGTTGCGGGACGCTCACTGGTTGGCCACGTTCTTCACGCAGTTCAATCGCTAAAACCAAAGCAAGTACGTGTCGTTGTTGGCGCTGGTCGTGAAGCAGTTGAGGCTCATCTCTCAGAAATCGCTCCAAAAGTTACAACGGTCTTTCAAGAACGTCGTGGCGGCACAGGTCACGCAACGCAGCTAGCGCTCGCCGACACAAAATTGTCAGGGACCATTTTAATTTTAGCTGGCGATACCCCACTTTTGACCGGTGAATCTTTACAACAGCTCCTTGATATTCACCACGCTGGTGGATTCACCGCCACCGTTCTTACCGCCGAACACCCTGATCCAACTGGTTATGGACGAATCATCCGCAGCGATGATGGCTCTTTACTTCGCATTGTTGAAGAACGCGATGCTGATGATATTGAAAAAGCGATTTACGAGATTAATTCAGGGGTTTACGCCTTTGATGCACAAAAGTTATCGGGCGCCATTGGAAAGCTAAAGAACTCTAATTCGCAGGGCGAACTTTATTTAACCGATGTTATAGAAATTCTGCGCAATGAAGGTGGCGCTATTGCTGCAGCGCTGATTGAAGATTTCATCGAAATTCTTGGCGTCAACGATCGCGTGCAATTAGCCGAAAGCGCTGCGCTCTTGCGCGATCGAATAAATGAGGACTTTATGCGCGCCGGAGTGACGATTGTGGATCCGACAACTACCTGGATAGATGCCACGGTAAAGATTGAAAACGATGTCACAATCTTTCCTGGCACAGCAATTCTCGGTAGCACCACAATCGCGACCGGTGCCGTAATTGGGCCCCGCGCAGTGCTC
>JBIJCP010000141.1:0-2935 GCA_044344635.1 Candidatus Planktophila sp.
AACCACCTCGGTGGAGATGATTGGGATCAAGCACTCGTTGATTACTTAGTTCAAACATTCGGTTCTAAGAACGGAATAGATTTAACTAAAGATAAGATGGCGATGCAACGTATTCGTGAAGCTGCTGAAAAAGCAAAGATCGAACTTTCATCATCACAGCAAGCATCAATTAACTTGCCATACATCACCGTTGATGCCGAGAAGAATCCATTGTTCCTTGATGAGACTTTAACTCGCGCACAATTCCAAACACTTACTGCACCTCTACTTGAGCGTTGCAAGAAGCCATTCCAGCAAGTTCTAAAAGATTCTGGAATCGCAATCGGCAATATCAAGAGCGTTGTACTTGTTGGTGGATCAACTCGTATGCCAGCAGTTGTTGATTTAGTTCGCGACTTAACCGGTGGAAAAGAGCCAAATAAGGGCGTAAACCCTGATGAGGTAGTTGCAGTTGGCGCATCACTTCAAGCGGGTGTTCTTAAGGGTGAAGTTAAAGATGTACTGCTTCTCGATGTAACCCCACTAACACTCGGTATTGAAACCAAGGGTGGAGTTATGACCAAGATGATTGAGCGCAACACAACTATCCCAACCAAGCGCAGCGAAATCTTCACAACTGCTGATGACAATCAGCCTGCTGTGCAGATCCAGGTCTACCAAGGGGAGCGTGAGATGGCTGCTTACAACAAGAAGCTGGGCATGTTCGAGCTAACTGGGATCGCACCAGCACCACGCGGAGTTCCACAAGTTGAAGTCACCTTCGACATTGATGCAAACGGAATCGTTCACGTTGGTGCAAAAGATCTTGCAACCGGCAAAGAACAATCAGTCACAATCAGTGGTGGATCTGCTCTTTCAAAGGAAGAGATCGACCGCATGATGGCAGATGCCGAATCACACGCTGCAGAAGATAAGCAACGTCGCGAAGAAGCAGAAATCCGCAACAACGGAGATTCACTTGTCTACCAGACTGAAAAGTTCATTGCAGATAATGCAGAAAAACTTTCTGAAGGTGAAGCAGCTGAGAAGAAGGCAGAAGTTGAAGCAGCACTTGCTGAACTTAAGACTTCTCTTGGCGGTGCAAACTTCGAATCAATTAAGTCAAATACCGAAAAAGTAGCAACTCTTAGCCAAGCACTTGGCGCTGCGATGTATGCAGCGGCTGGTGCAGCAGCAGAAGGCGCAACTTCTGAAGATGGCGTTGAAGATGCTGAGGTAGTTGACGAAGGCAAGGCGTAAGACGAGGCATAAAAATGCCGAGGAGCGGAATTGGTATCAATTAAATGAATACAGAAAGCAGTACTCAAATGGAAGCCGATGACGCTTTGCTACAACCAGAGGACGCAGTAGAGGCTGCCCCGGTTCAGGAAACTGATCCGGTGGCAGCGCTCACCGCTGATTTACAACGACTTCAAGCAGAGTATGCCAATTACCGAAAGCGTGTAGAACGCGATCGCGCATTGGCACACGAACTCGCAATCGGTGCAGTCTTAACTGAATTTCTTGCGACTTTAGATGACATCGATCGTGCAACCGATCACGGTGAGTTAACCGGTGGATTTAAATCTGTTTCAGATCAGATCACTGCAATTACAACTCGTTTAGGTTTGGAAAAGTACGGTACAGCTGGTGATGAATTTGATCCGCAGATTCATGAAGCGTTGATGCACGACACCAGTGCTGATGTCAGCGCGCCAACTGCAACAAAGATCTTGCAGCCCGGATATAGATATAAAGAACGTATCCTGCGCCCGGCTCGAGTTGCAGTTACTGATCCAACTGAAGCGACTGCAGAGTAATTTCTTTCCATGGCCGCTAAAGATCTTTACGAAAAGGATTTCTACAAGATTCTCGGTGTTGGCAAATCTGCCACCGGCGATGAGATTAAGAAGAAATACCGTTCTTTAGCTCGAGAACTCCATCCAGATAAAACCAAGGGCGATGGCGCGTTAGAGGAGAAGTTTAAAGCGGTTTCTGAGGCCTACGACATCTTGTCTGATGGTAAAAAGCGCGCAGAATACGATCAAGCCCGCGATATGTTCGAACGCGGAGGTTTTCGCGCACCACAAGGCGGTCAGAATTTCCAGGGTGGAGATTTCTCCGACATCTTCGGCGGCGGAAATCCACAAGATATCTTCGCTAATTTATTTGGTGGTGGCGGCCGTCGCGGCCCACGTAAAGGACAAGATCTACAAACTGAAGCGACCATTACCTTTAAAGAAGCGGCATTTGGCACCACTTTAGAACTTCGCTTATCTGCCGATGGCGGCCCAACACAAACTATTTCAGCCCGCGTTCCAGCAGGAGTAAATGATGGCGCAAAGATTCGCGTTAAAGGCAAAGGCGCAAAAGGTGAAGCCGGCCCTGGTGATTTATTTATCTTGCTAAGTGTTAAAGCACACCCAATTTTCTCTCGTAAAGGCGAGAACATCGCGCTGACGGTTCCGGTTACATTTACCGAAGCGGCACTTGGCGCTGATATCAAAGTCCCAACTTTAACTGGTGAAGAAGTAACCCTTCGTTTATCACCAGGAACATCAAATGGTCGCGTACTTCGCGTTAAAGGCCGCGGGATTACAAAAGGTGCAACGACCGGGGATTTACTTGTGACTGTTGAAGTTCAGGTTCCGCAAAACTTACCGAGTGGCGCAGTTGATGCTCTAAAGAAATACGCTGAAGCAACTTCTGAAATAGATGTGCGAAGTGAGTTAAAAGGTAAGGCAGAGCTATGAGCAATGAAGCGCAAGATAACAAAACTCCAGATGATGATGCCGGACTTTATGTAATTTCCGTTGCCGCCGAACTTTCTGGACTTCACCCACAAACTCTGCGTCAATATGATCGCCTAGGTTTAGTCTCTCCAAATAGAACCGTGGGACGCAATCGTCGTTACTCACTTCGCGATATCGCATCCCTGCGAATGGTTGGGCGTTTA
>JBIJCP010000142.1:0-2930 GCA_044344635.1 Candidatus Planktophila sp.
CACCGAAAGGAGTTCGGGAGCAGAGAGGCTATCAAGGACTCCAGCTCGAATTGATTCGGTCAGGAGTAAATCTGATTCGGCGTAAATCTTTGCGAGACTTTCTCCCTGTGGCAGCGGCTTTTCACCTTCCATGTAGCCCAGATGTGTAAGCACATCACAGATACGATCAAAGGTTTTAGCAATGACATTGGTTCTATTCTCGACTCGGGCCCGCAACCCATCTGATTCACGAGCCAATCTTTCGGCGCGCTCGGCAAAGCGGGCATGGGTTTCACGATCGCTGCAGGGATGGCAAGCATGACTGCGCATCTGTCGCCGCAAGTTATCGATCTCCCCCTCCATATGAGCGCGTTGCCGGTTATCAAAACTTTTACGGCCATCTCTCTTTGATAGCAACTTTTCTAATTCTTTGATCTCAGAGCGCAGCGTTGCATAGCTTTCAAAATGACCCAGATGACACTTTGCGCTCTCCAGCAGTTCTTCTCGAGCAGATTGATTCTTCTTTATCTGCCGAACCAAACTTACGACGGCGCGATCAGCTTGAAACTGTGCAAATGATGATTCGAGACTTCCGTGTGCTCTTTCGCGTCCAAAACGAGCGATTAGATTTATAGCCATGTTGTAAGTCGGCGTAAAGGATGACCTCAGTGGATAGGTGCGAGTGGATGCCAGCCCTGCCGCTGTCGCTGAATCAACGGTGGGAGACCATTGAACGACGGCATTTCCCTCGATATCAATTCCGCGTCGCCCCGCTCTGCCGGTTAACTGCGTGTACTCCCCTGGAGTAATCGGTACATGTGCCTCGCCATTCCATTTCGTTAACTTCTCCAAGACCACTGTCCGAGCTGGCATATTTATTCCTAAAGCTAAGGTTTCCGTGGCGAATACCGCCTTGACCAAGCCACGTTGGAAGAGATCTTCAATCGCGTTCTTAAAACTTGGGAGCAAACCTGCGTGGTGGGCTGCGATCCCGCGCTCGAGAGCAGTGATCCATTCACGATAGCCGAGTACTTCCAGATCCTCTTCCGGCAAGTTTGCGGTAAATCTCTCTGCTGTTTCCAGAATTTCAGCGCGTTCTTCTGTACTTGTTAACTTCAAACCAGCTGCCAAGCATTGCCTGACAGCTGCATCACAACCGATTCGTGAAAAGATAAAGGTAATTGCCGGCAGCAGATTTTCACGATTTAATTTCTCAATGATTTCTGCGCGGGAAAGTCGCGACTCTTGCGCCCCCCATTGTTCGCGACGATTCCTAGGGATTCGTACCTTTCGCAGCGCTTCCCGTTCTAGCGCCAAGATCTCTGGATTTATCTTGCCCGGCTGACTGAAGAGATCAACCAAGTTTGAGTTGATCAATACATGTTGATAGAGCGGGATCGGACGATGTTCGCTAACGATTACATCTGTCTCGCCGCGGACTTCGCCCAACCATTCACCAAATTCTTCAGCGTTGGAAACGGTGGCTGACAATGAGATCACTTGGACAGATTCCATAAGATGAATTAAAACTTCTTCCCAAACAGCGCCACGGAACTTGTCAGCCAAGTAATGGACTTCATCCATAACAACGGAGCCAAGATTTACCAAGGTCGTTGAATTGGCGTAAAGCATATTTCGCAGAACTTCGGTGGTCATAACTAAAATATCGGCTTCAGAATTTACATTTGTATCACCGGTTAGCAGCCCAACTTTCGACTCCCCAAATCTCGCTACGAATTCTTGGTACTTCTGATTGGAGAGAGCCTTTATTGGAGTGGTGTAGAAGCACTTCTTTCCGTTGTGAAGGGCTAGGAATGCGGCGAATTCACCTACGACAGTCTTTCCCGCGCCGGTCGGTGCGGCTACTAGTACCCCGTGGCCACTTTCGACTGCGTGGCAGGCATCTATCTGAAATTGATCGAAGGCGAAGTCGAACTGGGAGATGAACTCGGTGGTGACTTGATTCTTACTGCGCGATTTCGCCGCCGCATACTTCGCCGCTGGCGTTGTCATGGGGACCACGATAGTCCAGCGCCGGCTATACATTCGGCCTTAACTGGAAGTCCACCGATTCGATCTCCGTCTGCATAAGCGATCGCCGCGGCGTTGAGAGAAATTCGTCTACTCTGATAAATATCGACCTGCTTATGATCAATATGTTGACCAGAAAAGACCTTAGGGAAGACGCGAATAAATTCAACTTTACTTACTGGCCGCAAGACCATTACCTCAAAGAGCCCGTCTGTCATCACCGCCCCCGGGCAGACCTTCATACCGCCGCCATAGCTGCTTCCATTACCGACGGCGACCAACATCGCCTCCGTTTCGATCACTTGGTTATCTAATTCAATAACGTAACTAAGAGGCTTAAATTTCGGTAATTCCATTGCGATCGCCACGTTATATTTCATCGGCCCCTTGGGCCATCTCAATGAATTTGCCTTCTCGTTAACGACCGAATCAAAACCAGTAGACAGTACTGCACCAAACCACTCTGAATCCACCATCCCTAAATCTATGGGGCTCGCCTCTGTGCACGTCACAGTATCCAGTTGGGTTTTAACTTCCGTTAAACTCCAACCAAGTGCGCGAAGAAAATCATTTCCAGTTCCCGCGGGAATAACTGTGAATGGAATCCTTAGTGGTACTACAAACTGAAGAACTAAGTGCGCTAGCCCGTCTCCTCCAACTGCGATCACCCCGAAGCAGTCTTGGCCCTTCGCTTCTAGGAAGTTTGCTAGGTAATCCCGCAATCTATCTGCAGAGTTGGCAGTGATAACTTGGTATGGAAGACCTCTCGTTGAGAAATATCCCGCCACCTCTGTCCCAAGAATGGCGCCTTTTCCTCCACCTGAAATTGGGTTTACAACTATCGCCCACATTTAATACTCAAGGTGAGCGTTCTTTTTTGCTCTGCGACGATCGTTAAAGAGCGCGAAGACGCCTGCCAA
>JBIJCP010000143.1:0-2926 GCA_044344635.1 Candidatus Planktophila sp.
TGCCTGCATGGGCAGCAAGCCTCTCTAGCTCAGTGGTAGAGCAGCGCACTTGTAATGCGCAGGTCGTCAGTTCAATCCTGACGGGGGGCTCCAGATTTAAAGTAAGAAGTAACCCAGAAAAGAAGGGGGAGCGATGAGTAATAACTCGTTTCCTCACGAACAATTCGATGATCTTCTCGCAGCAAATGCAGAGTATACAAAGTCATTTAAATACTCCGAACTCACTGGTCGTGCCGCTAAAGGTTTGGCAATTGTTACCTGCATGGATTCACGGATTAATCCCTTATCTGTTGTTGGAATGCGCTCGGGCGATGTCAAGATTTTACGTAACGCTGGAGCCCGCGTGACCGAAGACGTTATCCGCACATTGGTCCTTGCTACCTATCTTTTAAATGTCAATCGAATTCTGGTAATGCCACATACTGATTGCGCAATGGCGCGTGGCGATGAAGCAGATATTCACGCGCTGATCGAGGAGAAGTTTGGGGTTGACACTAGGGCCCTTGAGTTTCGCACGACGCGCGATCAGAAAGGTGCGCTCGCAATCGATGTAAACCGCATCCGCGCCTATCCGTTACTGCGCGATGGCGTAACTGTCGCTGGAGCGATTTACGACGTTAAAACTGGAACTATTCTTCCGGTTGATTGCTAACTCGCCGAATCGGCATCTTAGTAACTGGATAAGTTAAATCTGTTAAAAATTGCTGCACTAGCGCGCTAAATAAGGCTGGCTTCTCTTTTGGCGCGCCGTGTGATGTCCCCGGAATAATCGCTAACTGGCTTAACTCAATTGCGCGATACATTTGCAAGGTGTGTTCGTGTTCAATCACATCGTCATCACCAGCGATTATCAAGGTAGGGCATTGAATCTTCGCTAAATCACTGAGCGCAATATCTGGTTCGGTCTCCCAAATTTTCAACATCTTCTTGATTTTTTCATTCTGGGTATGTGGTGCGTCTGGTGAAGTCGCAGCATATTCTGCTTTATCTTCTTCACTTGGTTCTACAAATGGCATATGAATCACAGTTCCGGAATGGTGATAATTAGCGCCGACTATCACCAAAGATTTAACGAGATCGGGACGCTCAAATGCAATGGACATTGCAATATTTCCGCCATCTGACCAACCAATTAAATGTGCGGGTTCTTTAACGATATCTTCTAGGTAAGCGATCGCTTCTTTGATCTGAAATTCAAAGTGAAATGAGCCGACTTGATCGGCGGTGTAACCATGGCCGGTGCGGTCGTAGGCAAATAGGTGAAAATCAGGCTCCAGATCAGGCGCTAGAACGTAATCCCAATGTGATGTCTGACTTAAACCACCGTGGAGCAGCAGAACTGCCTCACCATTGTTTTCCCATTCATAAGAATAGATTTGCTGGCCCCGCAGGTTTAGATAATCTGGCACTTCTTAGAGGCTATCCATAATGTGGCGATTGCCGCGATCAAATGTTAAATAATTCCAAGTCCAATCGGCGATTGTTCCAATTTTATTTCGACCACCAAGTAGGTAGAACAAGTGGAGCCATAACCAGGCATACCAAGCAGGTATTCCAGCGATTTGGATACCCTTAAATTGCACCACTGCTTTGTGGCGCCCAATCGTTGCCATGGAACCTTTATCTAAATACTTGAAGTCTTGTAAGGCTTGACCACGAGATACGCGCACAATTTGTTTAGCTACCCAACGCCCTTGCTGCATCGCAACTGGTGCAACCATTGGCAAGAAACGACCATCTGCACCTTTCGCACCGGAGATATCTCCGATCGCCCAAATGTGTGGATAGTGATTTACCTGCAAGTTTTGCGCGACGCTGATGCGCGTTCCTTCAAGTGGCAAGTTAAGCAGCCCACCAGTTGGTTCACCTTTAACTCCGGCAGCCCAAATTGTTACCTCAGATGGAATTGCTTCGCCATCTTTAATTAAAATTTGGCGCGGTTTAACTTCTTGCACTGCAGTATTGAGCAAAACCTTTACGCCGAGCTTCTCTAAATCTTTTTTAGCGCGTGCTGATAACTTTTCACTAAACATCGGCAGAATTCGCGGGCCTGCTTCAATTAAATAGATATCAATATGTTTTGCAGCATTGGCCTCATCATTTTTTAGCGGGCCATTCTTTAACTCCGCCAGCGCACCAGCCATTTCCACACCTGTCGGTCCACCACCAACAACGCTTATCGATAGCCGCGTCTGATCTTCAAAACGGCAGAGATCTTCAAAACGGCGCATTACTTCAGCACGGATTCCAATCGCTTCATGCACGCTCTTCATTCCGAGTGCAATCTCATTAACTCCCTTTACGCCGAAGTCAGCGGTAGCCGATCCAAGCGCCACAACTAGGTGATCAAATTCCAAAGTCTCTGAAGAATCTAACTTCACTGATTTGTTCTTATGATCAACTGCAATCGGTGATCCCATGCGGAATTTAACGTCGCTCTTTCGCAGCGCACCACGGACTGGATGGGCTACGTGGTCGGCGGCAAGTCCCGCGGTCGCCACCTGATAGAGCAGCGGCAGAAATGTTTGAAAGTTGTGGCGATCTACAACTGTGACATCGGCATCTTTGGCCAGCGCTTTAGCGGCGGTGAGCCCGCCGAAACCCGCGCCAAGAATTACGACGCGAGGTCGTGTGGAAGAAGCCATAGCCGCAGTCTAGGCTCTGAACTATGAACTCGCAGCGCTTAATACTCGTCACCGGAGCATCTGGCTATGTAGGCGGGCGACTCGTGCGAGATCTGGTCTCCGATAAATGTCGGGTTCGAGTATTAGTGCGCGATGCCCAGAAAGTTAATGAGCAACCCTGGGCTAAGGATGTAGAAATTGTCGAGGGAAATGCCAACAGCCTTGCTGATCTAAAGCGTGCACTGCATGGCGTGCATACCGCTTTCTATCTTTTGCACTCTATAAATGCCGGTAAGAATTTC
>JBIJCP010000032.1:0-10596 GCA_044344635.1 Candidatus Planktophila sp.
ATATTAAATCTGAATTGAAACCAATTTTAGAAAATCTCATTTCAGAATGGGGTCCAGATGCACCTCAGTGGCGCACATTTCTAAAGTCAGTGGGAGAGAACGGTTATCCCAAGGGTTATCAACCCGGTTCAATGGTGGATCACAAGGCGTTCTTTCCAAAAATGGATGAAGAGGGTTTAACGGTCGGCGTCTCATTCAATATGGAACACACCGAACTCAGAGAACTGCTTAAGGCACTTTAGCCGTGAACTTTCGAAAGGAGGAAGCTTGTTAACTAATTACGGTACCGAACAGGTTGGAATTTCTGCTGAAGTCGCTATTGGCGATTTAACCGGAGTTGTCATCGCTGATCACTATCGTCGACGCAGTCGTCCCGAGTTAGTTCAGCACATGACCCCTGCACTAGTCAGCGTTGTAAACCGCATACCTAAACCCATCAGACATATTGCAGAAGATCAAAATCCAATTGATTTCACGCTAGAGGGAGACAAAACTCTTTCCGTCAAATCAAATATGAGAGCGGCTGGAAAGATTGCGCCGCAGAACATTGGTCAGCCTACCGCGTCTACATTCTGGGAACTCTTACCTAAATTGGTGCCTGAAGGCAGCCAACCAAAAAGTCTTTCATATGCAGAGTCGGCGAAGCTGTTTAAGCAGGTCGCTCTTACTAATACAGATACTTTACTAACTGAATATTGGAAGAACTTATTCGACTGTGATTATCTAATTTATATCTATGAAGTTCTAACTGAAAGTAATCGATTGAGCAGCAAACCTTCCGTGCGAGTATTCGAAAAGGCAAAAAGCCCGCAGTGGGAGAAATCAAAAATTAGCTTTACCCAAAGTCTGGCTACCTGGAACGAGAGCTGCACAGTTAAATACAGTGGGATTTCGATCGGCGAATTTCAGGTTCACAACAACCGAAACTGCTTCAAGTTCCGCTTTAACATCAGCGGTTTGATTCAAGCTCGACTTCTCTAGCCGTTTTTACTCAAAGAGGCTTTGCGCCGGCGAGTTCAATAAAGTTTTAATTCGATTTGAGCCCTTTTCATAGAACTCGTGATCGCGCTCAACCAAGATTGCAGAGCGTTTGGTAATTACCGCCGCTTCGCCGAGCGAAGCTGAGCCAGCAAATGGATCGAGCAAGACATCGCCGGGCTTAGATAGTAATTCAATTAAATAGCGGAGCAAGTTAACTGGCTTCTCCGTTGGGTGAAGGCGATTTCCTGCCTTGCTGTTGAAGTTTACGAAATTTGGTACACATAGCTGAGCCGACTTTTCATCTTCAGAGTAGATATTAATTGAGCGTTCAGCGGCGGCTGCGGCAACTTCAGCAATTGCGTTATTGACTATCTCTTTGATCCGGTTGGCACTTGGCCGCGCATCCAACTTTTCTAGCGCTTTGCGCACCTCTAAATCAATAATCGTCGATGCCTTATCTGAGATCGCAATGATCTCTTGCACGGTTATTTCTGGCTCGTCTTTAAATTCAATATCGGCATTAAAGACCGCCTTCGATCCCTTTACGCCAAGGACAATGTATTCACACGCACTCATCATCATATGCTTGCGATTTACCGGTACTGCATTCGGCTTACGCCACGTTAAAGTGCGACGTGGCTTTAACTTGGCATCTTTCAAAGCTGAAATCAGATCAGATAAATACTCATCAGCACAGAAGATCGCAAAGCTTCCGCCGGGGCGCAGCACTCTCTCAAATTCAACAGCCCAACGCTTTAGCAGATCTTTAAACTCATCAGGAGTGTAAGAATCCCAACCCTTTTCTGCATCAAAGCGGTAAGAGTTAATGGTGTTGTTTTCGTATGTGTGAAAATTTGTATCTCTTGCAATATTAAATGGGGGATCGGTCAAAACTAAATCTATAGATTGATCAGGAAGCCAAATAAAACCATCATCGTTAACTAAACGGATATCACCTTGAGCCGCGTGGGTCTTCCCAACTAGGTTCGGATCAAGATCTTGGATTGACAAGAAAAACCTCGCAGACTTTCACTTAATGATTGCAATAAATCCAGGGTGGGTCGTAATGGTACTGGGGGAAGCCATTATTCGACTGAATGAGCCAGAAGCTCTGCTGCGATAAATCGCTGCGTGGCCTTATCGAAAATTGCCAGGCCTCGCCTGAGGAATAAGTACTCGCTCAGATATCTCGCCTCATTTGCCTCAAATGGATAGGCTTTTAGGTAAGCGAAAGGAAAGTAAATGCCGATTTGGATGTGGCTAGCTGCCGGTGGTGGACTTCTTGTTGCAGAAATGCTCACCGTCGATCTCCTCTTTGCTTCGTTAGCGTTTTCGGCTTTTATGGCGGCAGGGGTAAATGCACTCGGTTTTAACATGGCTGTACAAGGATTTACCTTTGGAGTAGCCGCAGTTGTTTCACTCTTCATCTTGCGCCCTATTGCGTTGAAGAATTTGAAGAAGAGAACACCAGATTTTGCAACAAATGTGGATGCTTTGGTGGGCGCACCAGCGTTCACAATTTCAATGGTCAATGAACGCTCTGGGCAGGTTAAATTAAATGGTGAAATCTGGAGCGCTCGAAGTGAATCTGGCGAAATTGCCGCAGATTCGAAGGTACAAGTAATTGCAATTGAAGGCGCTACCGCTGTGGTCAATCAGAAAGGTTAAAGATGTTTTCATATTCCTTCGGAGTCTTAGTATTACTCGTAATCATCTTTGGAGTAATTCTCGCTAGATCTATCCGAATAATTCCACAAGCGAGTTCAGGCTTAGTCGAACGCCTCGGCCGTTACCACCGCACACTCGGTGCCGGCCTGACCATAATTATTCCTTTCGTTGATCGTCTGCGACCATTAATTGATATGCGCGAAAGAGTTATCTCATTTCCACCTCAGCCAGTAATCACCGAAGATAACCTGGTTGTTTCAATTGATACGGTGATTTACTTTCAGGTAACCGATCCCAAATCTGCGACATATGAGATTGAGAATGTTATTCAAGGAATCGAGCAGTTGACGGTTACGACCTTGCGAAACGTTGTCGGAGGCCTGGATTTAGAAGCGGCCTTAACTTCGCGTGACTCGATCAATGCCGCACTTCGCGGAGTTTTAGATGACGCTACTGGCAAGTGGGGAGTGCGCGTTAACCGCGTTGAGTTGAAGGCGATCGATCCACCTCCAAGTGTGCAAGAGTCTATGGAGAAGCAGATGCGCGCCGAACGTGATAAGCGTGCAGCGATTTTGACCGCTGAAGGCGAGAAGCAGAGCCAAATTCTTACCGCAGAAGGTGCGCGCCAAGCAGAAATTCTTCGAGCAGAAGGAGATGCACAGGCGGCAATCCTGCGCGCCGATGGCGAAGCTGCTGCGATCAAAAAAGTATTTGGTGCAGTCCACGATTCCAACCCTGATGAGAAAGTTTTGGCATATCAATATCTGCAACAACTCCCAGCAATTGCCAACGGAAGCGCAAGTAAAATCTGGGTAATCCCAGCCGAACTTAGCGGTGCAGCAGAGCAGATAATGAAAGCCTTTAAAAAGTAAGTTCATTATCTACGTTAAGTCGCTCTACAGTTTATCGCGTGGGGTCACTTGGCATTTATTTTCTGCCTAATTACCCCGAATAAAGTCGGGATTGACTGGGGAAAATTCCTTGACGCTCTACCAATCTCTTGACAACCAGCCTCTACAAGTAGATGATAAATCAACTGGAAACCTTTCCAGATATGAGCCAAAATCGAGATGGCTCAAAAGCTAATGAGGGGTTCTTATGAAAATTACAGGCAAAGCAATCGCCGCTGGCTCAGCAGTCGCGGTGCTCTTATCTACATTTAGCTTGATTGGTGCATCAGCATCTGTTGATCCCAAGAAAGCATTCCCTACTAAACCAGTAACGCTAACTATGTGGTGGTGGGGTGAGCAGGAAGCTCCTGGCGCACAAGCTTGGCTCGATAAGGCAGTTATTGATTACAAAAAGAAGCGTCCTAATGTAACTATTAAAACTGTTTTACAAACAACTGATGGATTGATTCCTGCATTTTCAGCTGCAGCAGCCGCGAAGAGCGGGCCAGACCTTCAGTACTTCTGGGGTGGAATTTATAGCCAGCAACCTGGATGGGATGGGCACATCGCGCCTGTATCAGATTACATTCCAGCTTCTGAGTTGAAGCATTACATCAATGCAACGACTGAACTTTCTTTCAATGGGAAAATTTGGACAGCACCTTGGTATGTAAATCCATCTTTCCCAGTACTTGCGCGAACAGATATCTTGAGCAAGTACAACCAAAAAGTGCCAAAGACATGGACAGAACTTCTCAAAGTTTGTGATGTTCTAAGCAAAGAAGGTGTCCCAACTCTAGCTGGTGGCGTTAAGGACGGTTGGTTCGGTGGTTGGTTGTATTCAATTATCGGTGGACAATCCGTGACAAATAAAGACGTTGTAGCTGCAGTAGTGGGTACACAGAAATTTACTGATAAAAAGCATGCCGATTGGTGGAATCGCCTTCAAGAGACTAAAGAACGCAAGTGTTGGAACTCCGACATCAACTCTCTTGAGCTCTACCAAGCACAACAATTGTGGAAGGACGGAAATGCAGCAATGACTGTCGTGGCCGGTCCTGATGCGCCTAATTTCGCTAACGCAGTTGGTGCATCAAAGGTTGTTGTAATGGCTATGCCAAAGTGGAGTACTGGGAAGTTCGCCGGCAAGATGGGCAGCACTTCACAGACCATCGGCATTACAAAGTGGAGCAAGAATAAGGAAGTCGCAGCTGACTTCTTAATGTTCACGCACGAAAAGGCACAGCTCAACAGTTGGTACAAACTGACGGGATCTATGCCAGCTGATGATCGCTTTGACTTAAAGTCAGTCAAGGATCCAGTCAAGAAGGCCTTGTTCCAAAGTGCACTTCCTGGCGCTCCTTACATAGAGAACTTCATCCCTGCTCAATTGGATGCTGATGCAGTATTTACAAATGTGCAGCTAGTTCTCGCTGGTACAAAGACCGGAAAGGCAGCAGCTGCAGATATGCAAGCCGTAATGGAGAGATTGCGCAAGACTGATAGAAGTCTTGTGAAGAACTTCACCGCTTGGAATAAATGATCAAAACCGCACCAACGGAGTACCGATTCACCGCCCCTAGAAACTTAGGGGCGGTGTTCGGCCGTCTGCGAACGTCTGGCCCATTCTTATGGGTTCTTCCCGCAGGGTTATGTGTTCTATTTATTTTTGGTTACTCAGTCGTTGATTTAGTACAACAATCCTTCAAGTACCAAGGGGATTGGGTTGGTTTTGAGAATTTCTCGCTGGTCTTAACAGATCCACTTTTTCGAACAGCAATTTTCCACAATTTCTTACTCTTGTTTACAGTTCCGATACTTACAGTAATGAGTTTTTCTTGCGCTGTCTTACTTTTTGAAACCCGCAAAGGAATGAAGTTCTACCGCTCTGCAGTATTCCTTCCATACATTCTGCCAATTCCTGTAATCGGTGTGGTCTTTGGACAACTTCTGCAGTTAAACGGCGCTCTTAACTCCGCCCTTAGAGCAATGGGATTTGAAAGCCTGGCTTTAGATTGGCTGGGGGACCCAAAGCAAGCGCTTTGGACTATGAGTGGAATTATTATTTGGAAAGAAGTCGGCTTCGGTACCATCCTAATTTTGGCGCGTTTGATTTCTATCCCGCTCGAGACTTTGGAAGCGGCACGAATAGACGGCGCTGGATTCTTCCGATTACATCTGCAGGTAACGTTGCCACAGTTACGGGCCGTGATTCTCTTTTACATAATCAACGAATCCATCGTCATGGTCTCCTGGGTCTTTAACTATGTATATGTGATGACTAATGGCCAAGGCGGCCCAGGAAATGCAACGGTAGTTTCTGAGCTTTATATTTATCGCAGCGCTTTTCAGAATAATGCACCAGAGTTAGCGGCAACTGCCGCGCTGCTTCTACTTTTAGCAACCCTAGTTTTTATCATTGGTTTCTTTAGAATTCAAAGAAATATGAGTAAAGGTGTTTTTGATGACTAAGACACATACGCCAATTGCAAGAGGGGGGATTACTTCTCGACAATTAATTCTCATATTAATTACTGCAATGGCGTTCGTACCTGGTTATTTAATGGTGACTGGTTCACTAAAAACTCAAGAGGAGTTCTTGAACTCACCTTGGTCACTTCCGATGAATCCGAATTTTCAGGGTTACTCTGCGGCGTGGAATGATCAATTTCCAACGTGGTTTAAAAATACCTTGTTTGTCACTTTGTCGGCTGTGCTTCTGACAATCGCTTTGGCTGCAACAGCGGCATGGGGATTTGCTAACTGGAAATGGCGAGGCCGCGATACCTTTTTGGGGGTCCTTATCTCCCTAATGGTTGTTCCACCGGTTGTTTTGCTGATTCCACTCTTCACGCTAGGCGCAAAACTTGGATGGATATCAACTTTTCGAATGTTGATTCTGGTCTATGTAGGACTGATGCTGCCTTTTTCAATCTATCTTTTAACTAACTTCTTTAGAGCGATTCCCGTAAGTCTGATAGAAGCTGCAAAGATTGATGGAGCATCTGATCTCAGAACATTTAGGTCTGTTGTTCTTCCACTTTCTGGCCCGCCCTTAATTACGCTGACCATTGTTAATTTGCTTTGGGTGTGGAATGAACTCCTATTAGCCTTAGTATTTTTACAAAGTGATGAGAAAAAGAGTTTGATGGTTGGTATCACCGGATTCCAGAGCCGCTATTCATTATCGATTCCAACGATTATGGCCGGAATGACAATTGCAACTCTGCCCTTAGTAATTATCTATATTTTTGGCCAACGTCACTTCATAGCTGGTTTAACCGCCGGATCGACCAAAGGTGAGTGAGAATTTTGCACACAATCAAGCAGCCCATCTACAGGAAGAGGAAGTGAAATGAAGAAGCTGGATCAGCAGGTAGCAATTGTTACAGGCGCTGCGCAGGGAATCGGTCGTTCAATTGCAGATGAATTAGCACTTGCTGGCGCTCACATTGCAGTCTTTGATTTAAAACTAGAAGCGGCGCAAGCGGCAGCGGCTGAAATTGCAAAACTAGGTGTAACTGCTCGCGGATATGCGGTGGATGTTTCACAATCGAAGGTAGTAGATGCAGCATTTGCTCAAGTAGTATCAGATTTCGGACGCCTGGATATTTTGATTAATAACGCGGGAATATCAATGGTTGGTCCACATATAAAAGATCTCACCGATGAAGTGTGGGATTTAAGCCTTGGTGTTATGCAGAGCGGAGTCTTTTACTGCATGCGTGCGGCGACAAAGTATTTACTTCCACAACGCTCTGGAAGCGTTGTAAACATCTCCTCTATCCGTGGTTTTTCTTCTAATCCAGGAAGAGTCGCATATTGCGCAACCAAAGCTGCAGTCATAATGATGACGGAGGTAGCTGCAGCCGAATGGGCACCCTATGGCGTTCGAGCCAACGCAATCGCACCCGGGGTTCAGCGAACCCCAATGTGGGACATTGATGCTGCCTCAGGTGTTGTAAACGAAGAACGCGTATTGAAAGCAACTCCTGCTGGACGCTTAGGAGATCCCAAAGAAGTCGGAAAGCTTGCAGTCTTCCTCTGTTCTGATGATGCCGAGTTTATAAACGGAGACTGCATCACAATCGATGGTGGACTCACAAAGGTTCCAATCGATGGAATCGTAACTCGGCCAGAATGACACATCACACTCTTGCTACCGAAAAGTTAAGCCTCTCAGTGCTGCCCGAAAACGGCGCAGCAATCACTGAAGCACGATTTTTGGGGCAGAGTTTTCTTGCTAAACCACCGTATCAATCAATCGCCCCAACACCGTTGGGCACCGAGAGCGATTGGGTTGCTGCGTGGAACGGTGGCTGGCAGCCACTTATCCCTAGCGCTGGAGGCCAACATCTTCACGGAAAACATCCGCAAGGTTTTCATGGCAACGCCTCACAAGCGCGCTGGAGCGTCACTGATTCAAATCCGCATTCTATTTCCCTAAATTGGAGTGATGAGGACCTTGAGAGCGAACGATCAATAAATATTTCTGAGAATGAAATAATTTTGCGGTGCTCTTTATTAAATCTGGATAGTGATCCTCGGCCCGTAATTGTTACCGAACACTTGGTTTTGGGCTCTGACTTTTTAAAATCTGAAATAACTTTAGAACCGCAAGGCAATGCGCAATTTAGAGAGTTGGCCTATGACGGTTCTGCAAACGGCGCAGAGTTTGCTCCTTGGGAAAGCTTTGAACAATCTGGTTGGTTGCAGGTTAATAAAAATACCCCGGCAAGAATGGGTGTCTTTAGTAATACTTCCTGCATAAAGTTATGCAATAAACTTTATGAAATCGAAATCTCTTGGGATTCATCTAAGCTGCCATTTCTTTGGATTTGGGAAGAGATGGGACAAACAGTTGACGAACCTTGGAATGGGAAATTTTGGGCGCTAGGAATTGAACCTTCTAGCGCCGCTGATGGAGTTGGCTTAAGTGGTGGAACTGCTTTAACTTTGGAAGTAAATGAGAAATTCGATTGGTCGGTAAATCTAAAGATCCACGAGAGAGCAGGTAAATAGCATGTCAATTCGAGGCGCAGTCCAACACACTGGTTTTACAGTGAGCAACTTAGAGAGATCAGTGGATTTCTACGTACGCATTCTTGGCTGCAAAGTAATAATGACCCAAGAAAAATCTGGCGGATATTTGGCGGCGATTGTTGGATACCCCAATGCCACTTTAAAGATGGCGCATTTGAGTGACCCAGCAGGACACCACGTGATTGAACTATTTGAATACTCGGTGCCTGAAATGACTAAAACTGATCTGGAGCCACGTTTAATTGGCAATGCCCACCTCTGCTTCTTAGTCTCGGACTTAAATGCAATCTTTGACGCGATAAAAGATGAGGGAATCATCTTTGTTTCTGGTCCAGTCGATGTTGATACCGGCGCTAATGCAGGGGGAGCGGCGCTATATCTAAAGGATCCCGATGGAATTACGATGGAACTTTTCCAACCAGGTCCTGGTACGGATTCTTACAGGCTTTTAATGGGAGAAGAATGAGTAATTTTGATGGGCAGGTTGCCATTGTTACTGGCGGCGCGAATGGAATCGGCAGAGCAACAGCCGAATTACTTTTAGAACTCGGAGCGCAAGTAATTGCCTTTGATCGCGAGCAGCCAGAGGGTAAGTCAGGCGTTGAGAACGTGACTATAGATTTGAGCGATCTTCCTAGCCTTGAAGTTGCGGTTTCAAATGTAATCAAAAAATACGAAAAAATTGACGTGCTAGTTAACGTTGCGGGTGTTTCAATACCAAACACAATTCTTGAACTTGAAAACGGCAAATACTTTAAGACACTTGATGTAAACCTTAACGCTCCAGTATTTCTGATGAAGTACGTCGGAAAAATTATGGTTACACAAAAATATGGACGAATTATTAACTTAACGAGTATCCATGGAAAGTTGAGTGAGCCAAGTTCTACTGCATATGACATTAGCAAGGCTGGTTTAGAAGCCGCTACCCGAACTGTGGCACTTGAATTCGCAGAGCATGGGGTATTGGTTAATGCAGTTGCACCAGGATTTGTCGCAACTCGCATGTCCATCGTTGATGGCAAGGATGAGCTAGAAAGTGAATGGTTCAATAACATCTATATACAAAACAAGCGCTTGCCGATTGCGCGTGCAGCGCTCCCTATTGAAATTGCTCAGGGGATCGCTTGGTTAGCGAGCAAATCAAATACCTACATTACGGGACAAACTGTCACCATTGATGGTGGATTGTCGGCAAGGTTCTAAAAAATGGCGCCTAAAGTAGTTTTTAAGGGGATCGCATTCCCAGAGGCATTGCGCTGGCATAAAGGTGAATTGTGGTTCTCGGATGTTTTATCTGGAGTTGCATATCGAGGCGATGTTACAACCGGAGAATTACATAAAGAAGTAGAAATAGCACCGTTTGTATCGGGCATAGGTTGGTTGACTTCCGGAGAATTACTTGTCGTGGATTGCGAAAAACGATCAGTAATGCGACGGGGGCCAAGGTCAGATTTATCTCTACACGCAGATTTAAGCGGCCACTGGAAATACAACGCTAATGACATGCTCGTTGATGCAGAAAACACAGTTTGGGTTGGTACCTATGGTTTCAACCCTGAAAGCGATTCACCGGTAGCAGCCGACCTTGCACGCATTGTTGACGGAAAAGTGGACTTTCCAATTGGCGGCCTGGTTTTTGCCAATGGTATTGCGCGCATTGATGCTGACAGAATCGTTGTCGCAGAGACTTTTGCAGATCGAATATCGGTTATTCAAACAAGTGGTGATGTAAAACTGCTCAAGCAGATTGATCTACCGAAGAATGCAACGCCTGATGGTTTAGTCGTGGACAATCAAGGATTTGCTTGGATAGCACTTGCTTATTCTGAAGCCATTCTTCGCGTAAATCTTGAAACCGGCGAGATGGAACGCGCTATAGAAATACCAGGCACAGGGGTCTATGACTGCACCTTTGGGGGACCGAACCTCGACATACTGTACGTGGCAACTTCAGATACCGATGAGACAAACGTGATGCGAGATCTACCTGGCAAGATTCTATCTTTTGATT
>JBIJCP010000033.1:0-10589 GCA_044344635.1 Candidatus Planktophila sp.
ACGAAGAACGCGAAGTATGTTGCCAGAGCGCAACTGCTCGAGTTCGGGCAATGACCATCCACGGCCAAAGCTCATGTTATTTGATGAACCAACCTCCGCACTTGACCCTGAGTTAGTGGGTGAAGCGCTCACAGCGATGCAGGACCTAGCAAGCTCGGGAATGACAATGATCGTGGTCACTCATGAAATGGGATTTGCCCGCAAAGTTGCAGACACGGTTGCCTTTATGGATGCGGGGCTTATTGTGGAGTTTGGTCCGCCAGATAGAATTTTAGAGAATCCTCAGCACGAGCGTACAAAATCTTTCTTTTCAAAGGTTCTGTAACTGTTGCGAATCAACGCTACTTATAATTACTGACTCAACCCACGAGGGACTCGAACTACATATCCTTCAGAGGCCACGTATGGAAATAAGTGATCTTGATCCACAACTCATATTAGGGATTGGGTCTGACATTTACTAGATATTGAACTCGATATCGGGAACTTGGGTTCTGCAAAACTCTTGACAAAGAAAGATTGGCTGTTAAATTGAGTTATGCGCAAAGTTGCTCTAGCCCTTTTGGCTATGAGCGCGCTGATTTTCTCCTCCGCCCCTGTCGCTCAGGCTGGATTAAATGCACCAGTCAATCTCGATAATCCCCGTGCAGTTCCAATCTTTGGGCAGCAAGGTCCCGCAGAAGTTAACTTGATGGCCGGTTGGAGTGGATTCTTATATTCACCACGTATTGTCTTTAGCGCTGCACATTCCCATTACCGTTTTGAGGCCAATGGTGATCGCGTTTTGATTGCACCTAAGTATGTAACTGTAGGTAAACCTAACTCTTCAACAAAGAGCGCTGAAGGTAGGGCAAAGGTCATTAAGACTTTTGTAGGCGACTATAAAAAATCATCAACAGGTTGGACCCTTAACGACTTTATTGTTCTTGTATTGGATAGAGAATTAGCTACTATCTCTCCAGCAAAGTTGATGACTGCAGAAATTGAGGCTGAATTAGTCAAGGCACGAGCAGAGGTTCTTTGGCATGGATATGGTGAGTATCGAGATCGTTGTGAGCCCGGGCAGAAGAATCCGTGTCCAGAGGATCGCAATAATCCCAATAAAAGCCCAAGTGAGCTTCCAAGAATCAATAAATCCAACTTAGCTCCTAAGTCTGATTTTCCGTGGTTGCAAGGACAAGGGCTGACCGAATTAGCAAATGAAACTTTGTTAACAAATCTTTCAGGGTGTCCGGGTGACTCTGGTGGTGGCTTGATAACCACTTATAAAGGGGAAGTATTTTACGTGGGGCAGGGAATCTCAACTGGCATGAATTTTTATGCTTGTGGAGCAACTAATGCCCCCGCTAATGAGAAACACCCACGAGAGATGGGTTTTATCTCTCCAGTCTTTAAGCATTTAGATTTAATCAAGCAAGCTGAAGCTTTTTTGGCACAGCAAGTTCCACCTAAAAAGAGTGCGACTAGTAAGCCAACTTCTTCTATAACCTGTGTAAAAGGTAAGCTGACCAAAAAAGTATCTGGTCCAAACGCTAAGTGTCCAAAGGGATATAAGAAGAAGTAAGTGGGTTGTGAGGGACTCGTTATCAAACCTTCAAACCATTCCCTTTGACCCAATATGCGGATATATCCGATCTTGACTCATCTCCAATATTAGGGACAGCCAGTGACAAATCAAGGGTATTGAAAGACACGTAAGCAATTTTGGGGGGTAAGAGCAGAAATGACTGCTCAAAATTCCCACATGGCTTGATCTCCCCATTACCCTTTTGGAATGGGAATCAAGGGCAGTGTTACCAAAGGGTTGTTAATTAGCATGATATTTGCCTTGATCCCACTTTCTGCCTATGGGACTAACCATGCAGGACCAAAAACGCCAAGTTGTGGAAATTATAAAGTAAGTACCAACGAGGTAATTGCGGGTGTTAAATTTCCAAAAGGTACATATCAAATTAATACCTTTGGAATCTCCTGTGTAAAAGTGATGGGGAGTAAAGGGCTATTTGCTAAATTCCTGAAATTAAAAAATAAAGATCCGCTGCCTAAACCCTGGCGTTATCTAGCAGATGCAGTTGGAGCGCCAAAGTTTTCTTCAGGACCAGGAGTTGGATTTCGTGTTCAGTTAATTGCACCAACACCAACGACCACACCTACTCCAACTCCTACTCCGACACCAAAAATAGAATCAATCACTGATTCCCCTCCATCTCAACCGAGTTCTGATGTGAGTTTTTGTAAAATAAATGAAATTAGCAGTAATCGTCCCCGCTTTGAGAATTCTCTCCCTACGGGTTTTCCAAGGTCTACATTCCCTTTTGCTACTAAAACAGGAACTGTTAAATGGGCGCTTGTGCCCATAGATTTTTCAGACATCAAAGGTGAGCCAAACTTTAGATCTAGAGTTGATGATCAAATGAGCCTTCTTTCCGAGTGGTTTAATACTGTTAGCGAAGGAAAATTCAAAGTTGAATGGATTGTCGCTGATAAGTGGACCACTCTTCCTGGTAGATCAAGTGACTATAAAATTGCATTTTCAGATGGACCTGATAGAAGTCCAGAGATTGCAGAATTCTGGAGAAAGGCAATTTCTGAAACGGATAAGAGTTTTGATTACACAAATGTACAAACTGTAAATTTTATTTTGCCACTTGCCCAAACTGTTGTTACTGAAGGTCTTCAAGGCTTTCCCTGGGAACAGGCAGTTAAAAACTATGTAACTCAGGAAGGCAAGATTTCTTCATTCTCTATACCTGGCGTATTTTTTAATTCATTAAATCGCCAATATTGGTCTTACTGGGCACATGAATTTGGACATGCAATGGGAATACCCCATATTGGCTCATCTCGTCCAGGCGACAATCCATTTCTTGGATTAGACATTATGGGAAATCAAGATGGTTACACACGAGAATTGACTGGGTGGATGCGATTTGTGGCAGGTTGGCTGGATGACGAGAAAGTCTATTGTCAAGAATTGCAGAAACTTGTCAGCACTGATTTGACCCTTGTTCCTCTTAGCGGCACCAAAAATGGAATTAAAATGGCTGTAATTCCCATTTCCGAATCAAAAGCATTGATTGTTGAATCACGAAGAGAGACGAAATTTTCTTGCGCTATGCCTACTAAAAAGAATGGTGTTTTGACCTATGTCTATGACGCAACTCGTTCACACGGAGAGAATTTTTTGATTCCGCTAACTCCCGCTGGGAGATCAAATGAAAGTAGTTCAAATTGTCCCGTAACTCCTTATCCTGATCCGATATTGCGGCAAGGGGAAAAAATGAAGTTTGAAGGAGTAACGATTGAAGTTCTTGAAAGTAAAGATATGGACCGAATTCGTATTTCAAAAGCGAACTAATTTGAGTTAAGAGATCAAATACTGGATATAAAGGTTTGGCAGATATATCCACTATTCAAGGGTTTGAACCACATCCAAGGTTTGGATACTGATCCTGGATTTACCTACATAAGTGGGTTGTGAGGGACTCGAACCCCCGACCCGGTGATTAAGAGTCACCTGCTCTACCAACTGAGCTAACAACCCATTCAAACGGTCGAATGTTTGAATGCAGAGCAGACCCTATCAGGGTGGCAGACATTGTCTAACACGCGCACTAAGGCGAAGATGGTGGCATGAGTCGCTGGCAGATACGCATTTCGGTGCTCTTGGTTTTGGGCGTAGTGGTGGGTCAAGCACCACTTGAGGCTTCAACAAAAACAGCGGCAGCGGTATTGGAATCTCTGGCAGTCAAAGGTAGAGCACCAAAGACTGGTTATGAGCGAGCAGTATTCGGGCCGGCGTGGGCGGATGTTGATCGCAATGGTTGTGACACTAGAAACGATATTTTGTATCGGGATTTAACTTCTAAAGTTTTTAAGTCCGGAACGCGTGAATGCGTTGTTCTGTCAGGATCTTTGCTTGATCCATATTCGGGGGAGAAGATCGCATTTGTGCGCGGTGTGACCTCGAGTATGGAAGTACAGATTGATCACGTAGTCGCGCTATCAAATGCGTGGCAGACCGGGGCTTTCAAATTGACATTTGAAAAACGTCGCGAATTTGCCAATGATCCGCTGAATTTAGTGGCGGTTAAGGGGCGTTTGAATTCGCAGAAAGGCGATGGTGACGCGGCTACTTGGCTACCGCCACGCAAAAACATTCGCTGCGCTTATGTAGCACAGCAGATTGCGGTCAAAGCAAAGTACAACTTATGGGTTACGCCCCCTGAGAAAGCGGCGATGGTTGGGCTACTTGCTAATTGTCCAGGCTTTAAATTGCCAACGGGGTAGATAGAAATTAGTGGCCGTCTTTGTAACGCTTATAAGAAGCGTTGATTTCTAATTCCGCGGGGATTTCAATGATTACATCAAAGATCATAGCTACCGCTCTCATATAATTTGCAGAAAAGAAATTGAAAACTTGGGGTGAGCGACGGGGCTCGAACCCGCGACATCTCGGACCACAACCGAGTGCTCTACCAGCTGAGCTACGCCCACCATGTGCTGATTGAACTCATATCTTACCTGTTATCGGCACTTACTCGTTCCCAGTAACGCTCGGAATAAAGAGCGTTGAGCGGTAATAAGCCAGCTCTGCGATCGAATCTTGAATATCGCCTAAGGCGCGATGGTTGCCGGTCTTGGCGGGGGCGGCGAAATAGAGTTTGGGATACCAGCGCCGTGCCAACTCTTTAACGGATGAAACATCAACGGTGCGATAGTGCAAGTACTCACTAAGACGCGGCATATCTCGCGCAATGAAATTACGATCGACCCCAACTGAATTCCCTGCCAGCGGTGACTTGCCAGCCACTGCGCCCGTTGATTCTAGGTAAGCCAAGATTACATCTTCGGCTGCGCTTGCCATCATTCCATTTGGAATTTCAGTGATTAACCCTGATGTGGTGTGCATATGGGTTACGTATTCATTCATCGCGGCCAATTTTTCTGGGGTGGCGTGGATTACAACATCGACACCATCACCAATGACATTTAGATCTGAGTCGGTTACAAGGACGGCAATTTCGAGCAAGACATCGTTTACTAGGTCGAGGCCAGTCATCTCGCAATCGATCCAGATCAGGTGGGGCAGAGGTGTAGTCATGTGCGCCTGGCAGGAATCGAACCTGCGACAACTCGCTTAGAAGGCGAGTGCTCTATCCGACTGAGCTACAGGCGCCTGCAGGGGTCGATAGTTAATTGTACCGACACGAGCCACTAAGGTTTTGCCCATGGCTGAATTCATTTACACGATGAAGAAGACGCGCAAAGCGCACGGTGACAAGGTAATTCTCGACGACGTGACCCTGATGTTTTTGCCTGGGGCAAAGATTGGTGTGGTCGGGCCTAATGGCGCCGGTAAATCCACAGTTCTGCAGATCATGGCTGGGTTGCAACAACCATCCAATGGTGAGGCCTACCTGACTCCTGGTTACACAGTCGGCATTTTGCTACAAGAGCCACATCTAAATGAAGAAAAAAACGTTATTGATAATGTCAAAGAAGGTGTCGCTGAAACCGTTGCAATGCTCGATCGATTCAATGCAATCAGCGACGAAATGTCTCAACCAGATGCGGATTACGACAAGTTGCTGGCCGAAATGGGAACTCTGCAAGAACAACTCGATCACCGCAACGCCTGGGAACTTGATTCACTTCTTGAGCAGGCGATGGATGCGCTTCGTTGTCCGCCGCCAGATGCAGATGTAAAAGTTTTATCCGGTGGAGAAAAGCGTCGCGTTGCGCTGTGCAAGTTGCTCTTAGAAGCGCCGGATCTTTTGCTGCTCGATGAGCCGACAAACCACCTAGATGCAGAATCTGTTCTTTGGCTAGAACAGCATTTAAATAAATATCCAGGTGCAGTCGTTGCGATCACTCACGATCGATACTTCTTGGACAACGTTGCACAATGGATCCTGGAACTCGATCGTGGTCGCGCTTATCCATATGAAGGAAATTACTCAACATATTTGGAGACAAAAGCAACGCGCCTAAAGATTGAAGGACAGAAAGATGCCAAGCGCGCCAAGCGTTTAACTGAAGAACTCGAATGGGTTCGGCAAAATGCGAAAGGCCGCCAAGTTAAATCTAAAGCGCGCCTTGCTCGATATGAAGAGATGGCGGCAGAAGCCGACAAGATGCGTAAGTTGGACTTTGATGAGATTCAAATTCCACCTGGGCCACGTCTTGGAAATGTTGTAGTTGAGGTAGAAAATTTAGTTAAAGGATTTGGCGATCGCATCCTGATTGATAACCTTTCATTTACCTTGCCCCGCAACGGAATCGTTGGCGTTATCGGGCCTAACGGCGCCGGTAAAACAACGCTCTTTAAAACAATCTTAGGTTTAGAGCAGCCAGATTCTGGCACTGTAAAAATTGGCGAAACTGTAAAGATCGCCTACGTCGACCAATCTCGTGGCGGCATTGATCCAAATAAATCACTCTGGGAAGTCGTCTCAGATGGTTTGGACTTTATAAAGGTCGGCCAAGTAGAAATGCCATCCCGTGCTTACGTTTCAGCCTTTGGATTTAAAGGTCCAGATCAGCAGAAGAAAGCTGGCGTACTTTCTGGCGGTGAGCGCAATCGATTAAATCTAGCGCTGACGCTAAAGCTCGGTGGAAATTTGCTGCTGCTCGATGAGCCCACGAATGACCTTGATGTAGAAACGCTCGGATCACTTGAAAATGCCCTGCTGGAATTTCCTGGTTGCGCCGTTGTGATCTCACACGATCGTTGGTTCTTAGACCGCGTAGCCACACATATCTTGGCTTATGAAGGTGAATCCAATTGGTTCTGGTTCGAAGGAAACTTCGAATCTTATGAAGAGAATAAGATATCCCGACTAGGCGCAGATGCGGCGCGACCTCATCGTGCCACTTATAGAAAGCTAACTCGATAATGAAATATCTAAATAAGCAATTTGTCCGTTGGGATGACCTTGATGCAATGGGCCACGTCAATAACGCTAAATATCTGACCTTTGCCCAAGAAGCGCGCTTCATCTGGTCAACATCAGTATTTTCTTCAGCGATGAATGCCTCAACTCTTATCGAAATGGTCGTCGCCCGGGCTGAAGTAGATTTCTTTGAGCCAATTTATGAGGGTGGACGATTTGTCGACGTTGAGATCTCAGTTGAAAAAATAGGCAACTCATCTTTCGTCGTCCTTTACACAATCGGCGATGAAGGTAAAACCTTCGCCAAGGTAAAGACCGTGCAGGTTGCAATATCACTTGAGACAAAGAAGTCTCGCCCATTGACCGATAAAGAAAAAGAATTCTTAACCAAGTACCTGGAGTCTAATTAATTGAGCCAAGTTCTCGCCTCACGTAAAGAACGCCCTTGGTGGCGTGATGCGGTGACTTATCAAATCTATATCCGCTCATTTGCTGATTCCAATGGCGATGGCATAGGAGATGTTGAAGGTATTCGCTCGCGTCTTCCGTATCTAAAGCAACTCGGCGTTGATGCGATCTGGATAACACCTTGGTACCCATCGCCACAGAACGATCATGGATATGACGTCTCTGATTACATGGATATCGAACCACAATATGGAACTTTGGCGGATGCAGAAAAGTTGATTAAAGCAACTCACGAGCACGGCCTAAAATTTATTGTTGACATCGTCCCCAATCACACGAGCGATCAACATAAATGGTTTCAAGCCGCCCTCAAAGCAGCGCCGGGATCACCAGAACGCGATCGTTATATGTTCTGCGATGGTAAAGGACCAAATGGTGATTTACCGCCAAATAACTGGGAGGCGGTTTTCGGAGGATGCGCTTGGGAGCGCGTAATTGAAGCTGATGGAAAACCAGGGCAGTGGTACTTGCATCTCTTTGCTATTGAACAACCAGATTTAAATTGGGAGAACCCAGAAGTCAGATCACATCTAGAAGATGTTTTAAAGTTTTGGTTAGATCGTGGCGTTGATGGTTTCCGTATCGATGTCGCACACGGAATGGTTAAGTACCCAGGCTTGCCAGATATTCCCGAAGTAAATACCACTTCAGAAATGTTGGCACCGCACGAACGCCCATTCTGGGATCAAGAAGGCGTGCACGATATTTACAGATCTTGGCGCAAGATCCTTGATTCTTATCCTGGCGAACGCATGGCTGTTGCTGAAGCCTGGGTGAGTCCGGCATCTCGCATTGCGCGCTATGTTCGCGCAGATGAATTACAAAATTCATTTAACTTTGAAATGTTGACTACTTTGTGGAACGCCGCTGAGATTCGGGCGAAGATCGATAACTCAATGCAAGCGCTGGTAGCAGTTGGTGCGCCGCCGTCTTGGGTATTTAACAATCACGATGTGGTTCGCTCTGTTGACCGTTTAGATTTGGGCTTAACAAATAACGGTGAATCAACTTTCACACGTCAAGGAGATCCTGCTAAATTCAATATTGCACGCGGCACACTGCGCGCTAAGAGCGCAACCTTAATGACGCTGGCGTTGCCTGGCGGAACATACCTTTATCAAGGCGAAGAACTTGGCTTACCTGAAGTTCGCGATCTTCCGGAAGATCGATTAACCGATCCACGTTGGAAGATGAGTGGTTATAAAGATCGCGGCCGCGATGGTTGTCGCGTCCCGCTTCCGTGGAAGAGCGAGCCAACCGGTGGTTTTGGTTTTTCAACTAATGAACTTCTGGAACTTGACCAAGCATGGTTGCCAATGAGTCCCTGGATGGGAAATTTCTCGGCCGAATCACAAGATGGTGCTGCTGGATCAACTCTTTCTATGTATCGCCAAGCGTTGGCATTACGTAGATTAGAAGAAGGTTTAGGTGATGGTCCAATGACTTGGATTGAAGCCGGAAAAGATGTGGTTGCCTTTTCTCGCCCTGGTAATTTTGCTTGCTACATCAACTTTGGTGCGGCTATAGAGATCCCGGCAGGCGCAAAAGTTCTCATATCCAGTGGGCCGCTTGCGGATAATTTAATTCCAGCCGATACAGCAGTTTGGTTGAGAGTTAACTCCTAGTGCCAAATTCGCAAGTTCAGCGGAAAGTTGTTAAGACTTTAGCCGGTGCGCAAGTACTGAGTGGAATCGGAGTAGCTGGAACTGTTGCGGCCGGGTCCCTTCTAGTTGCCTCAATCAGCAATTCTGAAACTTTGGCTGGATTAGCGCAGACAAGTGCAGTCCTTGGTGCAGCGGCTTTAGCCCTTCCACTTGCGCGAATTACTGCAAAGGGTGGGCGACGTGCAGCTCTTTCGATCGGATACTTCACAGGATTTATCGGCTCGGTTTTTGCAATCTGGGGTGGAAGTTCAAGAAACCTATCTCTGATGCTGATCGGAACCTTTCTTGTAGGCGCGGCCTCGGCTGCGGGTTATCAAGCACGATTTGCGGCGATAGATTTAGCAACGGATGAATCGAGAGCGAAACAACTCTCATTTGTAGTTTGGGCCTCAACAATTGGAGCTGTAGCCGGCCCAAATTTGATGCAGCCTGCTGGAAATTTTGCCGAAAATATCGGCCTTCCTCGCCTGGTCGGGCCGTACTTGATATCAGCAATTACTTTGGCAACAGCAGCGATCGTGATTGCTCTGTTTTTAAAACCTGATCCTTTTTTACTCGCTAATAAGAATATTTCAATTGAAATTAAGAAGGGCTCAACCAAAGCAGCCCTTTCTCATATCTACAGAAATCCAAAAGCGCTTTTTGCAATCTCGGCAATCGCCATTGGCCATATTGCGATGGTTTCGGTGATGGTAATGACTCCAGTGCATATGGCGCACGTGGATGTAACATTAAGTGTTATTGGCTTTGTAATCAGTGTGCACGTTCTTGGAATGTACGCCTTTTCTCCCATAGTTGGTTCGTTAAGTGATCGGCTGGGCCGAGTCCGTGTGATACAGATAGGACTTGCGATCCTGCTCATATCGGCGCTAATTTCAGGACTAGCGCAAGCAAGTGATGCATACACACTCGGTGTTGGTCTTTTCTTACTCGGCCTCGGTTGGTCTTGCACTTTAATTGCTGGCTCGGCTCTGCTTTCAGAGAGCGTCGAAGCAACTTTTAAAGCCTCATCGCAAGGAGCGAGTGACTTGGTAATGAACCTTGCCGGCGCAGGCGGTGGCGCAATTGCAGGAGTAATTATTGGAACTCTAAGTTATGGCTGGCTCTGTTTTGCTGCCGCGGTACCCGTTGGGTTATTGGCCGTTGCCTCATTGAAATTGAAGTCGAGTTCGGTATGACATTTTATGAAGAAGTTGGGGGAGAGCCTTTCTTTAATGATTTCGTCTCGCATTTTTATGCGCGTGTAGCAACTGATCCGATATTGCGTCCCATGTATCCAGAAGAAGACATGAAGGGTGCGGCGCTACGGTTGAAGATGTTCCTTGAGCAATATTGGGGTGGACCAACTACATATTCTGATGAGCGCGGACATCCCCGTTTGCG
Source organism: Candidatus Planktophila sp. (assembly GCA_044344635.1). GTDB lineage: Bacteria > Actinomycetota > Actinomycetes > Nanopelagicales > Nanopelagicaceae > Planktophila. Next base: position 10,412 of record JBIJCP010000033.1, read on the forward strand.
AATGCGCCATGCTGGATTTCATATAGATCTAGCGGCGCGCGATGCTTGGCTGGCTTGCGCCTTCGGCGCTTTAGATGGAATGGAAATGACCGAGATTCATCGTCTTCAACTGCGTGAGTATTTAGAAATGGCAGCGCACGGAATGGTTAACGCTTCTGAGAACCGTTCCCTATAACCA